>DAOTYM010000460.1:0-9598 GCA_034434775.1 Anaerolineae bacterium
TGCTCGCCGCCCAGGAATACCGGGAGGCCGCGGAGCGGCTGCAGGAGGCCGTGCGCCTCGCCCCGGACTCGGCCGAGGCCCACCACCGCCTGGGCCAGGCGCTGGAGGCCCTGGGCGAGGTGGAGGCGGCCCGGGCCTTGTTCCGCCAGGCGGTGCGCCTGGCACCGGACACCCCATCCTACCTCCGGGCGCTGGGCCGCCTCGTGAGGCGCCAGGTCAGCCAGGCGGCCGAAGGGCTCGGCAGGTCCCCAGAGGCCATCTGGCAGGACCTGGAGGCCGAGGAGGGCGTCCAGGCGCTGGAAGAGGCGGTGGCCCTGGAACCGGACGAGGCGGACGACTGCCACGAACTGGGCCTCTTCGCTTCCCTGAAGGGCGATTTCCCCACGGCGCTCCGCTGGTTCCAGAAGGCCGCGGACCTCGCGCCCGACGAGGCCCAGTACCACCTGAGCCTGGGGCGCACCTGCCGGCTCCTGGGGCGGTTTGAGGAGAGCCTGCGCGCCCTGCGGGACGCGGTGCGCCGCAACCCGCGCCTGGGAGAGGCCTGGTACCAACTGGGCCTGACCTGCCGCCTGGTGGGGCGGTCGGAGGAGGCCCTGCAGGCTTTCCGGCGGGCCGCTGCTGCCGCCCCCGATGAGGGCCGCTACCACCACGCCCTGGGCGAGGCCCTCGCGGCCGCGGGAGAGGTCTCCCAGGCCATCGCCAGCCTGGAAGAGGCGGTCCACCTCTGCCCCCAGGAGGCGGGGTGGCTCCACGCCCTGGGCGAACTGTACTTCGGCGAGGCCCGGCACCAGTCGGCCCTGGAAGCCTTCGCCCGGGCCGCGGAACTGGAGCCGCAGGACCCCCGCCACAGGGTGTGGATGGCGCGGGCCTACCGGGGCCTGCGCCGCCCCAAGGCCGCCCTGGAACACCTGGAGCAGGCCCTGGCCCTCCGCCCGGACGAGGCAACCTGGCACGCCGAACTGGGGGCCCTCTGCCGGGAACTCGGAGATGACGAACGCGCCCTCCTCGCCTACCGGCGGGCCAGGGAACTGGATCCCCGCGAGCCAGCCTACCGCCTGGGTGAGGCCCAGGTGCTGATGGCCCTGGGCCGCTGGAGCGAGGCGGAAGCCTCCCTCAAGGCGCTCCTGGAGGAGCAGCCTCGGCACCCTGAGGCGCTGGCCGCTCTGGCCTCCGCCCTGGAAGGCCAGGGGCGCTTCTCCGAGGCAGTCCAGGTGGTGCAGCAGGCCCTCTCGCAGAGGCCGACGGACGCCGCCCTGCGCGTCCGGCTGGCGGCCCTGCTGCGCCAGGACGGCCAGGTGGACGAGGCCCTGGCCCTCCTGGAGAGGCTGGTGGAGGAGCACCCAGAGGAAGCCGCAGCCTACGCGGAAATGGCCCGCCTCTTCGCCGCCGATGGCCGGGTGGACGAGGCACTGCAGGCCTATGAACAGGCTGTGGCCCTGGCAGGGGAGTGCGCCAGCCTGCACCAGGAGGTGGGCGACTTCTGCCGGCGCCTGGGCTACTGGGACCAGGCCCTGGCCCACTTCCAGAGCGTGGTGGACCTTGACCCGGACCTGGCCCAGGCCCACGCCGAACTGGGGCGCACCTACGAACTCATGGGGCGGCACGACAAGGCCCTGGAGGCCTACCGCACCGCGGTGCAACTTGCGCCCTCGGTGGCCGAGTACCTCTACCGCGCTGGCCTCATGCACAAACACCTGAAAGAGTATCCCGAGGCCCTCTCGTGCTTCCGGCGGGTCCTCAAACTGGACCCCGGCCACGCGGACGCCTACAAGCAGTTCGCTGCCGTGAGCGCCCTGGCCTTCATCCCCCGGCAGGCCAAACCGTGAGAGGGCTTCCGCAGGTCAGGAGGTAGGAGAAGGCGATGGCGGAGCAGGCAACAGCCTCCATCCTGTGGGAAGAGGGGACCTGGACCACCCCCTCCGGGCTCCTGAGTTCCACAGAGTTCATGCGGGAGGTCTGGGCAGCCCTGGAACGGGGCGAGGCGCGCCAGGCCTTGGACCTGGCCCGCTACCTCCAGGGGAGGTTGCCTGGCCACCTGGAGGCGATCTGGGCTGAGGCCCGGGCCCGGGAGGCCCTGGGGGAGCACGACCTGGCCCGGGCCGTCTGCGAGGTGGTCCTCCAGAGGGACCCCGAGCACGCCGATGCCCGCCGCGCTCTGGAGGGGTACTTGGAGCGCGCGCCAGGCGGCCAGGAGGCAGAGGGGCTGCGGGCCCTCCTGAAGGCGGCTGAGGAGGCGGCCGCCCACCTGGCCACCCTTGAGCGCCTCTGGCGCCAGGGCAACCTTGAAGGGGCGTTGCCCCTGGCCGAGGAACTGGCCGAATGGCCCAAGGGCATGTTCATCCTGGCCTGTATCCGCATGGAGACGGGGCGCGACGTGGAGGGGACGGCCCTCTTCCACGATGCCCTGGCCCAGGAACCGAGCCTCCACATCGCCCGCCGCCTCCTCAGAGGACACCCCCTGGAAGCGTTCCTCCTGGAGCCGATGGTCCCCTGGCCCCAGGGGGAGGCGGCCACCTCCAGGCCCCCGGAGAGGCGCGCCTCGGAGAACCCTCCGAAAGCCGCTCCCCCTCTCCCGGAGGCTTCCAAGGGCGGCCTCCAGGAGCCGGCGCCTCCCGTGGAAGGACAGACAGCGCTGCGGGTGGAGGAAGGCTCCCGCGAAGGGCTAGACCCCCTCCTCCGGGAGATGCAGGAGGAACTGGAGCGCATCGCCGAAGCCCTGCTGGAGCGCGAGGCCGCGCCCCTCCAGGTCCGAGGGCGGCGCGCCCCCACAACCCTGCTCCTGGTGACGAGCCGGGCGGGCCTGGAGCGGGCCTTCCGTTCCGAGGGGGGCAGGGCTGTGCTGGAGCGGCTGCAGGCCCTGGGCGCAGCGTGCGAGGCGAGGGGCGAGGCCATCCGCCTCCTCCTGGTGGACGACGCGGAGGCGGTGGCTCCCTTCCCCCCTGCCGATCCCGCAGACCCGGCCGACGTGAAGCGCCTCCTCCTCCAGGTGAAGAAGGGCTTGGAGGAGAGAGGCCATCGGCCCCGCTACGTCCTCCTGGTGGGAGGCCACCGGGTCGTGCCTCCCTTCCGCCTTCCCAACCCCGCCGAGGACGACGACGGGGAGGTCTTGAGCGATAGCCCCTACGCCTGCCCCGAGGGGGAGGCCCTCCTGCCCCACTGGGCCGTGGGGCGCCTGCCCGACGCCGAATCGCCCCGGCCCGAGATCCTGCTGCGGTTGCTGGACCACCTGATCCAAGCGCGGCAGGAGGGCAACGGGCACCGCCGCGGCCTCCTGGGCGTGTTCCGCACGCCGTGGCGGAAGCCCCGCGGGGACGGCGCGAAGCCCCTCCCCAGCCTGGGCTTCTCGGCCAGCCTGTGGCGGGAGGCAAGCCGCGCCGTCTACGGGACCCTGGCGGACCCCAGAGGCCTGCGGATGTCGCCACCCCTCACCTACCAGCACCTGGATGCGCTGGTGGCGGAACGGCCCGCCGTCGCCTACTTCAACCTGCACGGCCTCCCCGAGAGCCAGTGCTGGTACGGCCAACGGGACCCCCTCTTCCGGGCGGATTACCCTCCCTTCCCTCTGGCGCTGCGCCCGGCCGACGTGGACGCGCGGTTCCAGGGCTCGGTCGTCTTCACCGCGGCCTGCTACGGGGCCCTCTGCTGGGGGCACCAGGCGGAAAACCGCCTCGCCACGCGCTTCCTCTTGTCTGGGGCGCGGGCGCTGGTGGGCTCCACGGCCACGTCCTACGGCTCCCTTGCCCCGCCCGTGGCCTGCGCGGACCTCCTCGCCCTGCACTTCCTGGACGCGGTGGCGGCTGGCCACCCCGTGGGCGACGCCCTCTCCTACGCCAAACGGCAACTGGCCTGGGACATGATGGAGCGTCAGGGCTACCTAGATAGCGAAGACCAGAAGACCCTCCTGACCTTCACCCTCTACGGGGACCCTTCCCTCCCCGCCAGGGGGCGGGAGGAGCCCCTCCGCTCCCTGGAGTTCCCCCAGCCAGAGGTGGTGCTGGCCTGCAACGGCGCGTGCGAGCACATCGCCTCTGCCCACCTGGCCGACCTGGCACCGAAGTTGCTCCAGAAGATCCGCGGGATGCTGGCGGACCGCTTGCCCGACATGCAGGATGCCGAGGTGGAGGTGAGGAGCAAGCCCACCTGCCGGGGGGAATGCAAGAAAGGCGCGGCACGCCATCCCAAGAGGCCCCCGATCCACGGACCGTCTTGGGTCCTCAGCCTGCACAAACGGATGCGCGACGACGGATACGAACACGACCTGCGGGTGCGGGTCACTGCCCAGGCCGATGGGCAGGTGCTCAAAGTGACCCTGTGCCGGTGAAGGGGGATGCCCTTCTATGGAACTCTCGGACTATCCACGGCCGCCAGGAGATACAGGCATCGGGTTCCACTACTACCCGGACATGGACCACTACAGCCAGGCCGACCTGGCCCGCTGGCTGCCGGAACTGAAGGCCATGGGGACGAGTTGGCTCATGCTCCTCTCGCCCCTGGCGAACCCCATCCCGACCTCGTTCCTGCGCGGCCTCGTGGAGGCGCAGATAGAGCCCGTCATCCGCGTCTACACGCCCACGGTGCGCCCCATCCCCCTGGACGCCCTGAGCCGCCTCCTGGACGCGTACCGTGCTGCAGGGGTCCACTACGTCCACGTCTACAACGAGCCCAACCTGCCCGTGGAATGGGACGCCTCGGAGTGGATGAAGCCAGCCCTGGTGGACCGCTTCATGGACCTCCTCATCCCCTGCCTGGAGGCCATCAAGGGGGCGGGGCTCATCCCCCTCTTCACGCCCCTGGCCCCGGGCGGGCACTATTGGGACACGGCCTTCCTCAAGACGGCTCTGGACATCATCGTCCTGAGGGGCAAGACGCACCTCTTTGAGAACATGGCCATCTGCATCCACAACTACGCTTTCAACAAGCCCCTGGATTGGGGGGCGGGTGGGGCGGCCCGCTGGCCAGGCGTGCGCCCCTACTACACCCCCGAAGGCAGCCAGGACCAGATGGGCTTCCGCCTCTTTGAGTGGTACGACGAGATCGTCCGGGCGCGGGTGGGGAGGTCGCTCCCCCTCATCTCCGGGGAATGCGGGGCCCGCATCGGAGACCGGGACCACCCGGGGTATCCCCCTATAGACGAGGCCCTCCACGCCAGCCGGAACGTGGAGATCGCCCGGCAGATCATGGAAGGCGAACTCCCCGCGTACCTGTTCAACGTGGCCTTCTGGCTCCTGGCCAACGGGGAGCGCAACCCCTTTGAGGACCACGCCTGGTACAAGCGCGACGGGAGGCGGTTGGCCGCCGTGGATGCCCTGAAGGCGCTGCCCAAGCACCCCCGCCGCGTTCGGGAGCAGCCCAAGCCCCCCCAGGAGACGCCCAAGGACAAGCCTCTCTACCACTATGTGCTCTTCCCTTCCTTTGCCTGGGGCATCTCCCGGCACTACTTTGACGTGGCGTTCGCCTACCTGCAGGCCTTCAAGCCAGCCTGCGGCTTTGACCCCAAGGAGGCGGCTCTGGCCCAGCACGTCACGGTCATTGGGTCGGCCAGGGGGGTGAGCGACCAGGTGATAGCCGACCTGAAGGCCAAGGGCTGCCACGTGGAGCGGATCGCGGGGGCCGACGCAGGGGAGACCAAGGACATCCTGGACAAGATGGCCGAGCAAGGGCGCCGCTTCCTGGACGGCGCGTGAGAGGAGGATCCCGGGCCAAGGCCCTTGACCACGACGGACGGAGACGGAGGGATCGCAGATGACCATTGAAACCGGTGCCAGCAGCATCCATCGCGTTTGCATCAAGGTGCTCGGCGTGGGCGGGGCGGGGAGCAACGCCGTGGACCGCATGATCCAGTTCGGCATCCCTGGGGTGGAGTTCATCGCCGCCAACACCGACGCCCAGGCCCTGAGCCTCTCGGAGGCCCCGGTGAAGATCCAACTGGGCGTGCAGCTCACCCGCGGCCTGGGGGCGGGCGGCGACCCGACCCTCGGGGCCAGGGCCGCCGAGGAGAGCGCGGCGGCGATCCGGGACGCGCTGGCTGGGGCCGACATGGTCTTCATCGCCGCGGGGATGGGCGGCGGCACCGGGACCGGGGCCGCCCCTGTGGTAGCGCGCCTCGCGCGCGAGGTGGGCGCGCTCACCGTGGCCGTGGTCACGGAACCCTTCTCCTTTGAGGGCAAGCGGCGGCGCCAGGCTGCTGAGGCCGGCATCCAGCGGCTGCGCCAGGCCGTGGATACCCTCATCGTCGTGCCCAACGACCGCCTGCTCCAGGTCATCAGCCACACCGTCTCGCTGGACATCGCCTTCCGCATCGTGGACGACGTGCTCCGCCAGGGCGTGCAGGGGGTCTCGGAACTGGTCACCACGCCCGGCCTCATCAACGTGGACTTCTCCGACGTGCGCGCCATCATGGCCATGCGGGGCAAGGCCCTCATGTCCATCGGCCAGGGGCGTGGCGAGCGCAAGGCCGTGGACGCAGCGCAGATGGCAGTGCAGAGCCCGCTCCTGGATGTGCACTCCGTCGCCGGGGCGCGCGGCATCCTGGTCAATGTGACCGGGGGGCCGGACCTGAGCCTGGTGGAGGTGAGCCAGGCCATTGACATCATCACCCGGGCGGCGAGGCCCGATGCCAACATCATCTTCGGCACCACCCTGGACCCGCGCATGGAAGGCCGCGCGCAGGTCATCCTCGTGGCCACGGGGATCGGCGAAGAGCAGGAGGAGGTCGCGCTCCTGAAGGAACGGGCAGCCGCAGCGGAGACGCCCGCGCCGCCCCCGGCCGCCGAAGGGCCAGCCCCGGCCCCGGAGCGAGCCAAGCGGTCGCCCGAGCCCGGCCTGCCCTCCTGGGACGCGGAAGATTCCTGGGACATCCCCGCCTTCCTGCGCAAGCGGCGCGGCGGAACGGTCCCCGCCCCGGTGCGGGAGGCCCTCCCCGAAGCGGCCAGCGCGGTGGGGTGAGCCCGAGGGCCAGGTAGAGGAGGCGTGGACATGGCCAGCCGCAAGCCGGAATGGCTCTCTCGGGTGAAGAAGGAGATCTGGCGGAAGTTCCCGGACCTGGAGGCGGTGGAACCCCGGCTCTCCACCCGCCGGCTGGTGCCCAAGGGTGGGAAGGCCGCCGAAGGGGACCGGTGCCTGCATACCCTCACCTTCCGCAAGCGGGTCCGCCTGGACGACGGCACCTCCTCCACGCGCATCGTGCAGGTGGTGGCCGACGACGAAGGGCGGATCCTGAAGGTGGTCTGCAGCCGGTAATTCCTGGGGAGGAGGTCGCACCATGTTGGAGAACTCGCCGAGGACGCACAGGTTCAGCCCCGACCGCCTGTTCCCCCTCATCGCCCTGGCCCTGGTGGTCGTCCTCATCGCCGGGCTTGTCGGCGTGGGTGGGTACCTCGTGTTGGGGCGGGGAGGGCGTCGCGCCCCCGAGGTGCAGGCCAAGGGCCTCGTGGACCCGGCCACGCCCACCGCGTGGGCCCCCTTGCCGACGGCCGTGCCCTCGCCCACGCCCACGCCGCGCCCGACCAATACGCCGGTGGTCCAGGCAACGGCCGCCGCCGGGGCCGCCTCGGGGGCCTTGGAACTGACCCCGCTCCCCACGCCCCCTCTGGTCACGCCCACGCCAGAAGCCGCTCAGGGAGCGGGCCAGGCAGCCCAGGTGCCCCAGACCGGCCTGGGCGCGCTGGGATCCGCAGGGGTGGCTGGCGCGCTCCTGGCCCTCCTGGCTGGGGCCCGCGCCGTCCGGCGGCGGACGCTGCCCTGACGCTGGAGAGGGGAGGCCCTCCCATGACCTTGGAGACGGACCTGCGCACTCACCGGGAACGGCTGGAGCAGGACGAGGCCCCGGGCCTGCAGGAGGGGGCTCCTCGCTGGTCGCCCTACTGGGACCGCTGCAGGGCCTGCGGCACGCAGGAGATGCCGCACCGGGGGCGCGGCCTGTGCGACCTGTGCTACGTGCGGCTGCGGATGCTCCGGCTGCTCCCCCCGCTGACGGGGTACGTCACCGCCGGAAGCAGGAACCGGGGCGCTTGGTCGCGGGCATACAAAGCCTGCCGCGTGTGCGGGACGACGGAGCGCCCCCACCACGCCCGCGGGATGTGCGCCCGCTGCTACATGCAGTGGCTCCGGGCGAGGGCGGAAGGGCAAGAGGCCCTTCCCGCCGCGCCTGGCACCTTGGAGGAGGAAAACGGCTGCCTCTCCGGTGAGGTGATGGACTCGGAGAGGTCAACGGCCCTCAAGGGGCCCTGAACACGCCTGCATCTCCCTCAGCGCCTTGGCCGCCCGGGCACCGTAGAACCCCGAAGGGTCCAGGACCACGGCCCTCATGTACGCCTCCCGGGCGGCCATGGCGCGTCCTTGGGCAGCCCACATGGCTGCACGGTGGTACCAGGCCGAGGCCAGGCGCGGGTCCAGGGCCAGAGCCTGGGCCAGTTCCTCCTCGGCACGGGCGGCATCCCCGGTGAGCCAGGCTCCCCACCCCAGGAGATCGTGGGCCTCGGCCTGGGAGGGGGCGAGGCCCACGGCGCGCGCTGCGGCCGGTAGCCCGCGCTCGCGCACCTGGACCAGGTGCTCCAAG
Organism: Anaerolineae bacterium; assembly: GCA_034434775.1. Classification (GTDB taxonomy): domain Bacteria; phylum Chloroflexota; class Anaerolineae; order DTPP01; family DTPP01; genus DAOTYM01. Next base: position 8,558 of record DAOTYM010000460.1, read on the forward strand.
TAGAAGCGGGCCGTTGCCAGGAACGGCCCGGGGTCCCCTTCCGCCAGGCCCTCAGCCCGGGCGAAGTGCTCCTCCGCCCCCGCATAGTCCTGGGCAGCGGCCAGGGCGTAGGCCAGTTCCAACGTGAGGGCCAGGCTGTCGGGGTGGGCCTCCATCCCCTTGCGGAAGGCCTCGGCGGCGACCTGGGGGACGCCGTTTGCCGCCCACCACCGGCCCAGGAAGTACCAGGCTTCCTCGGACTGGGGCTCCAGGGCCACGCCGCGTTCCAGGTCTTCCAGGGCCGGCTTGCCCAGACGGGCGCGGGCGTGCCCCAGGTAGGCCCAGGCCGCGCCCCAGTCGGGCCGCTGGGCGAGGACCGTGAGCCACTCCCGCTCCGCCAGGGAGGGCAGCCCCAGGGCCGTGAAGGCCTGCCCCAGGCCCGCAGCGCGCTGGAGGGGGTCCACGGCCTCTGCGGCCTGGGTCAGGGCCTCCTCAAGCCTGCCGCGGTCCAGGGCGTCGGGGGCGAGGGCCGGCCACCAAGTCCAGAGCCTGTCCCACGGAGCCTCCTGGCAGGGCTCTCGCAGCCACCGGAGCCCCTCCGAGGGGGTTTCGTGGGCCGCGAGGGCCGCCAGGCCGAAGGCCACGGGGCAGGTCCGCTCGCCGGCGGCCCAGGCCCTCGCCAGGGCCAGTTCCGCCTCCCGGAACCGCCCCCGGCGCACCTCTGCCCAGCCGATGCGGTGCAGGACGCCAGCCTCCTCGCCGGCCGACAGGGCCACCCGCCACCAGGAGACGGCCGCCGTCAGGTCGCCGCGGCGCGCCGCCAAATCGCCCAGGGCTGCCCAGGCCCTCGTCAGGGTGCGGCCCTGGGCAGCCTCCCGCAGGGCGGCTTCGGCCTGGTCCAGCCTCCCGCACGCCAGGGCGAGGAGCCCGGCCCGCAGGCGCAGGTCAGGCCCGGACGCGCCCGCGGCCTGGGCTCGGAGGTAGGCCTCCTCCGCCTGGACGAAGGCCTGCTGCCCCAGGAGGTGGTCGCCAGCGCCGAGCCAGACCTCGGGGGCCAGGCTG
>DAOTYM010000461.1:0-6192 GCA_034434775.1 Anaerolineae bacterium
CGAATTGCCCCTACAGGCCTCACCCTCCTCCCTCCCCCTCCCTCTCCATCCGCTGATGGAGAGGGAGGGGTGGCCGAAGGCCAGGGGTGGGTGAGGTCCGCAGGGGCAAGGCGTGCCTTGCCCTGGGCCGGAGGAGGTCCGGCCGAACCCCTCGCAACCGGAAGCCAGGCCTTGCAAGACGCCCCCACACCCTTGCTCCAGGCCCCCTTTTGCGGTACAATCGGGCCGCACGTTTGGGACGTGGGGGGAGACCGTGGTCAAGATCATCTATCGGGACAAGGAATGGGAAGTGAAGGCGGGCATGACCGTCCGCGATGCCATCCTGAAGGTGGGGCTGAACCCCCTGGCGGTCCTGGCCATGCGGGAAGGGAAACTCATCCACGAGAACACCATCCTCCGCGAGGGGGATGTCATCACCCTGGTCAGCGTGGTCTCGGGAGGCTGAAGCGCCATGCGCTGCCGCAAGTGCGGACGGGAAGCCGTCATCAACATGCGCCAGCACAAGCTGGCCCTCTGCGAGACCTGCTTCCCCCTGTGGGTGCAGGAGCAGGTCGCAGAGGCCATCCGCCGGCACCGCATGTTCGGCCCCCAGGACCGCATCCTGGTGGCCGTCTCGGGGGGCAAAGATAGCCTCTCCCTCTGGGACGTGCTCCTCGCCCTGGGCTACCGGGCCGATGGCCTCTACATTGACCTGGGCATCGCCGAAGGGGGGTACTCCCGCCTCTCCCGCGAGAAGGCCGAAGCCTTCGCCCAGGCCCACGGCGCAGCCCTCCGGGTGGAGTCGGTCCCGGAGCAGTACGGGGAGTCGGTCCCCCAGGTGGCGGCGCGCCGCCACCGCCAGCACAAGGTCTGCTCGGTCTGCGGCCTCGTCAAGCGGCACATCATGAACCGCGTCGCCCGCGATGGGGGCTACGACGTCATCGCCACCGGCCACAACCTGGACGACGAGGCAGCGGTCCTCCTGGGGAACGTCCTCCAGTGGAGCGTGGGGTACCTGCAGCGGCAGGCCCCGGTCCTGCCGGCCGACCAGCCGGGCCTGGCCCGCAAGGTCAAGCCCCTCTGCACCCTGTACGAGCGGGAGATGGCCGCCTATGCCCTGGTGCGGGGGATTGACTACATCTACGACGAGTGTCCCTACGCCGTGGGAGCCAAGAGCCTCTTCTACAAGGAGATCCTGAACCAACTGGAGGAGCGCTCGCCCGGCGTCAAGCGGAACTTCTACATGAGTTTCCTGCGGGCGAGGGAGCGGGGGGAGATCGCCTTCCGGGACGAGGCCCGCGCGGCCCTGCAGCCCTGCCGGCAGTGCGGCCAGCCCACCTCGGCCGAAGGGCTGTGCGCCTTCTGCCGCCTGTGGGTCGGTGCGGAGGAGCGGGCATGACCCGGTCGCAGCCCGCGCGCCGCGAATACCGCTACTTCCCCTTCGTCATGGCCGTCTTCGTGGCCGTCCTGCTCATCAGCAACGTGGCCTCCAGCAAGATCCTGGACCTGGGGCCCTTCACCTTTGACGGGGGGACCATCCTCTTCCCCATCAGTTACATCTTCGGCGACATCCTGACGGAGGTCTACGGCTACCGCCGCTCGCGGGAGGTCATCTGGACCGGCTTCGGCTGCGCCCTGCTGATGGCGGTGACCCTGGCGGTGGTGGGCTGGCTGCCCCCGGACCCCCAGTGGCCCCACCAGGAGGCCTACGAGGCCATCCTGGGGGTGACGCCCCGCATCGTGGCCGGCAGCCTCATCGCCTACTTCGCCGGGGAGTTCTCCAACTCCTACACCCTGGCCAAGATGAAGGTCTGGACTCGGGGCCGCTGGCTCTGGACGCGGACCATCGGTTCCACCATGGTGGGGGAGTTCGTGGACACGTTGCTCTTCGTCTGCATCGCCTTCGGTGGGCTCCTGCCGTGGGGGCTGCTCGCCTCGGTCATCGTGAGCAACTACCTCTTCAAGACCGGCCTGGAGGTCGCGGCCACGCCGGTCACCTACGCCGTGGTGCGCTGGCTCAAGGCCGCGGAGCAGGAGGACTACTACGACTACGACACCGACTTCAGCCCCTTCCGCCTGGGCGGATAGGGGCCCACGGTGGGTGCTGCCCCCCGCAGGGGGGACGGCGTCGGCGCAGGCCGACGCCCTGCTTGAGCCCCGATTTGAATCGGTGGCTGAAAATGGTGGGGCGATTCATGAATCGCCCCTACAAACCTCACCTCATCCCCCCATCCCCCCTTCCCCTCTCCGCGTGCGGAGAGGGGAAGGGGGCCAGGAGGTAGGGGTGAGGTCTGTAAGGGCGCGCCAAGCCCCCGCCCTCATGGGCTGTCCCCCTGCGGGGACGGCGTCGGCGCAGGCCGATGCCCTGCTTGAGCCCCGATTTGAATCGGTGGCTCACCAGCGCCAGAGAGGGAGACATCCATGGACGACGAGGACAAGATCGCCTTTGATGAGGACCGCCTATTACCGGGGGAACCCGCCCCTTTGCCTCTGGAGGAGGCCCTGCCCGAGGGGCACCGGTCCGGCTTCGTGGCCCTGGCCGGGCGCCCCAACGTGGGCAAGTCCACCCTCCTGAACCGCTTCGTGGGCGAGAAGGTCGCCATCGTCTCCGAGAAACCCCAGACCACCCGCAACCGCCTCCTGGGCATCCTCACCCGCCCGGACGCGCAGGTCGTCTTCGTGGACATGCCCGGCCTGCACCAGCCCCGCCACCTCCTGGGCGAGTACATGATGGACCAGGCCGCCTCCGCCCTGGGCGACGCGGATCTGGTCCTCTTCATGGTGGATATCTCCACTCCCCCCACCCCCGAGGACGAACTGGCAGCCCAGTTCCTGCGGGAGCGGACGAAGGCCCCGGCCATCCTGGTGATGAACAAAGGGGACCTCCTGGACCTGCGCTGGCGGGACGAGCGGGTGGAGGCCTACCGCCGCCTGGGGGACTTCCGGGAGGGGTTCATCATCTCGGCCCTGACCGGGGAGGGGTGCCCCGAACTCCTGGAGCGGGTGGTGGAACTCCTGCCCGAAGGCCCCCGCTACTTCCCTCCCGACCAGGTCTCGGACCAGCACGACCGCTTCGTGGTGGGGGAACTCATCCGCGAGCAGGTCCTACACCACACCTGGCACGAGGTGCCTCACGGCGTGGCAGTGGTGGTGGAGCAGTTCAAGGAGCGGCCCGATGGGAAGGTCTACCTTGAGGCCACCATCTACGTGGAGAAGGAGACCCACAAGGGCATCCTTATCGGGCAGGGAGGCCAGATGCTCAAGCGCATCGGCCAGGACGCGCGGCTGGCCATTGAGGCGTACCTGGAAGCGCCAGTCTACCTGGACCTGTGGGTGAAGGTGCGCAAGAACTGGCGGAAGCGGGAGCCGGAGCTCCGGCGCCTGGGGTACCGGTTGCCTCGGAAGGAAAAGAAGGGGTAGCCCAGGCCCGCTAGGGGGAGGGATCCCGAGTGCAGGGGACGAGGTGGCTCCAGGGCCTTTCCCTGGCCGTGGCAGCGGGCCTGGGGGTGTGGCTCTTCGCCGGCACGGGGGCGTGGCTGGCCCACCAGTGGTGGACCGGGGAGTACTACACCCACGGCCACCTGGTGGTGGCGGTGGCGGCATGGCTGGCCTGGCGGGGCCTCCGGCGCGCTGGGCATGAGCCTTCGTGGGCCGGGCTTCCGGTGCTGGCTGCGGGCCTGGGCGGCCACCTCTGGGCCCAGGCCCTGCGGGCGCCGTACCTCTCCGCCGGGATGCTCCTGGTCTCTCTGGGGGGCCTGGCCCTCTGGTGGGGCGGCTGGCCCGCCCTCCGGGCCGTGGCCTTCCCCCTGGCCTTCTGCACCTTGGCCGTACCGCTCCCCCTCACGGAGGCGCTGGCCTTCCCCCTGCAGGCGGCCTCGGCCCGCGCCGCGGCGTGGCTCGTGGGCCTGTGGGGAGTGCCGGCCACCTTCACCGGCGGGGAGGTGACCTTGCAGAGTTGCGCGCTCACGGTAGGGGCTCCCTGCAGCGGGCTGCGGTCCATGGTGGCCATGGCCGCGGTGGGGGCCCTGGCCGCCTGGGGCCTGGAGGGGCCCCTCTGGGGGCGCGCCCTGGCCTTCGTGGCCGCGGTCCCCGTGGCCTGGCTTGCGAACGTCCTGCGGGTGGCGGCCCTCCTCACGGCGGCCCACCTCTGGGGGACGGAGGCCGCCCTGGGCGCCTTCCACACCTTCTCCAGCCCCCTCTTCTTCCTGCTGGGGGTGGTGGCCCTCCTCGCCCTGGCCTGGGGGATGGGATGTCGCGATCTGCGCTCCGGACTCTGATCCCCGCGGCGATGCTGGCCGTGGCGGCCCTCCTCAGCCTGTGGATCCAGGGCCGAGAGCGGAGCGCGCCCCAGGTCCCCGGCTATCTCCTCGTGGCCGACCTGGACACCTGGCAGGCCACGCCCCGGGAGCGGGAGGTTGTGGCCGCCTTTGACCTCCGCCTGGGCGCGGACTGGGCCCAGGTCCCCCTGTCCCTCGGGGAGTGGACGGGGCAGGACGTGCCCCAGGACAACCTGGAGGTCTACCTCTTGCTCCAGCCGGAGCAGTACCTCTTCCGCCAGTACCGCCGGGCCGACGGAACGTTCCTCTGGCTGAGCCTCCTGGGGAGCCGGGAGGCCCGCTCCTTCCACCCGCCGCAGATCTGCTACACGGCCGACGGCTGGCGCACCGAGATGCGGTCGGAGCGGGTCGCCCTGGACCAGGGCGAACTCTGGGCCATGCACCTCCTGGCCCACAAAGGGGATACCTGGCACTCGGTGCTCTACGTCTACCTGTGGCCCAGCCGAGAGCGGACCCCCGGGGAAGGGACCGTCCTCTTCAAGGTCACGGCGCCCCTGGCCTCCGGAAGCCCGGAGGCGGTGGAGGAGGCCCTGGCAGGGCAGAGGGCCTTCCTGCGGGCCTTCTTCCGCGCCGGGCGGTGAAGGGGCGGGCCCACGGCGAGGCATGCCCACGGACCTCACCCACCCCCGGCCTTCGGCCTCCCTCTCTCTCCATCCGCGGATGGAGAGGGAGGGGCAAGGAGGTGGGTGAGGTCCGTAGGGGCGATTCATGAATCGCCCCTACCATTTTTCAGCCACCGATTCAAATCGGGGCTCAAGCAGGGCGTCGGCCTGCGCCGACGCCACCCACCGCGGGGACGGCCCATAGGGGCAAGGCGTGCCTTGCTCCTGCGCACCTCACCCACCCCTGGCCTTCGGCCTCCCCCTCCCTCTCCATCCGCTGATGGAGAGGGAGGGGGTTGGGGGGTGGGTGAGGTCAACCCAGGCCCAGCGGGGTCCGTGCCTCGCCCCTACAACCCCCGCGGCGGGGAGGCCCCCTTCAACCTGCACATTTGCAAACCCGCTTGAATAATAGTACAATGAGAATGCAGATAAGGACGGGCTAACGCGCATGGAGGGGTCCTACCCTGGCCTGGGCTTGAGAAGGTGGGAAGGCAGGGTATGCCCACGCTGCGACCTTGTGGGATCCGCCAATTGCCGGCAGTGTACCGGCTCTGGGGCCAGGGCTTAGCCGTGGACGTTCAGGCTGGCCTGCCCGGAGGAGCGATGCCCTTCTGGCCGGTCCTCGTGGCCATGTTGCCGGGCTCATCCACCTTGGGGGAAAACCTCTTCGTCCTGGAGGGGGAGGATGGCCCCGAAGCCTTCGTCCAGGCCCGGCGTCGCCTGGAGAGGCCCGAGGCCGACCTGGTGTACATCGCCCCGGCCCTGGAGCGCGCCCCAGAGGCAGCCGCGGCCTGGAACGCGCTCCTGGCGGGGGCCTGCATCGCCCTGGGCCAGCAGGGCGTGGAGCGGGTCTACGCCACCCTGCCTGAGACGGGCCCCGAGGTGGAAGCCTTCCAGCAGGCCGGCTTCGTCCTCTACACGCGGGAGGAACTGTACCGCCTGGACCCGGGGGTCCAGCCCGACCTCGTGGACGAGGCCGTGCCCCTCCTGGCGCGGTCGCCAGAGCACCAGTGGGCCCTGGAGCGGCTCTACAGCGAACTGGTGCCCTGGCTGGTGCAGCAGGCCGAGGGGGGCGCGGGGTTCAACGGCTATGGGGGCCTGGTGCGCCCCCAGGCGGGGATGGAACACGTCCTGGTGCAAGGGAGCGATGTCATCGGGCTGGTCCAGTTGCGGCCGGTGGGGAACGCCTACCACATGGCCATCGTCCTCCACCCGCGGGCGTACCACTGGGCGCGGGCGGTCGTTGCCTGCAGCCTGAGCCGCCTCCAACACGG
>DAOTYM010000462.1:0-5647 GCA_034434775.1 Anaerolineae bacterium
CAGGGGGGCCGGGAGGGGGTGGCGCACCTGACCCTGTGGTGGCATGCCCTCGCTGTGCCGGATGCCGATTACAGCGTGTCGGTGCGGGCAACCCGGGAGGGGACTCTGGTGCAAGCCGGGGAGGGTCTGGTGCAGGAGGACCGGGCTGCGCCGGTGTGGGGGCAGTACCCCACCGGGCGGTGGATGCCCGGCGAGGTGGTGCGGGACGAGTACCTGCTGGACTGGGCCGAGGCCTGGCCCTACGACGGCCTGGCGGTGGTCCTCTACCGGCGGGAGGGGGCCGGGTTTGTCAACTTGGGGGAGGTGCACCTGCCCCTCGGCCCAGAGGACCTCGCCTGCCGGTGAGGGGGTGGGTTGGCTGGCCCCTCCCTGGGGTTCGGGGAGAGGTGCCGCTTGGGCGCGTCCAAAAGGGCCTTGCGATTTGACAGATTTGCGCCTTTTCGGTACAATTGAACGTTGCGGCAAACCACAATGGCTGCGAGAGACCCAATTTGCCGGCGGGTTCCGAGGGGAGCGGATTGGGCGTTTTGCCGCGTGTGGGGTGAGGTCTGCTTGCGTTCCACGTTGTTCCGCTTGGGCACAACGCGCAAGAGCGACAGCCCAGCGTGGGGCTGCTGGCCGCGGCTGGCCACAGCCTTTTGTTTTCCCCACCCTTGCTCCGGCCAGGATGTCTCCAATTGAGGAGGTGCAAAGTCTAAATGGCAGCGCCGATAGGGAAGAAAGTCTACGCGCGGATTTCAGATGTGCTCCCGTTGCCCAGGCTCGTTGAGGTCCAACTGGAGTCGTACCGCTGGTTTCGGGAAGAAGGGCTGCGGGAACTCTTTGATGAAATCTCTCCGATCCAGAGTTTCAACAAGAACCTGGAACTGCACTTCCTGGACTTCTGGTTCGGCGAACCCAAGTACAGCGAGGACCAATGCCGCGAGCGCGACATGACCTACTCCTCGCCCCTGTGGGTGAAGGTCCGCCTCATCAACCGGGAAACCGGGGAGGTCCAGGACCAGGACGTCTTCATGGGCGACTTCCCGCTCATGACGGACAACGGGACCTTCATCATCAACGGCGCCGAACGGGTGGTGGTCAGCCAGTTGATCCGGTCCCCGGGCGTCTACTTCACCACCCAGACGGACATCGCCACCGGCCGAGACCTCTGCATGGCCAAGTTGATCCCCAACCGAGGGGCTTGGCTGGAGTTTGAGACCAGCCGCAAGGACGTCCTCTCGGTCAAGGTGGACCGGAAGCGCAAGATCCCCGTCACGGTGCTCCTGCGGGCTGTGGGCGTGGGGTCCGACGAGGAGCTCCTCGCCCTCTTTGAGCCGGTGGAGACGGTGCCGGAACACCGGTATATCCAGGAGACCATTGACACGGACCCCACCAAGAGCGAGGAAGAGGCGCTGATGGAGTTCTACCGCAAGTTGCGGCCGGGCGACCCGCCCACGCCGGAGAACGCCCGGGCCTTCCTCCAGTCCCTCTTCTTCACCCCACGGCGCTACGACCTGGGGAAGGTGGGGCGGCATAAACTGAACCGGCGGCTGGGGCTGGAGATCAGCCTGGACACCCGCACCCTGACCCGCGACGACCTCATCAAGGTGGTGGAGCACATGATCCGCATCAACAACGGCGTGGAAGATGCGGACGACATTGACCACCTGGGGAACCGGCGCGTCAAGACGGTGGGGGAACTGATCCAGAACCAGATGCGCATCGGCCTCCTGCGGATGGAGCGGGTGGTGCGGGAGCGGATGAGCATCCGCGACCCTGACGAGGTGACGCCCCTGGCCCTCATCAACATCCGGCCGGTGGTGGCGGCCATCCGGGAGTTCTTCGGGGGGAGCCAACTCTCGCAGTTCATGGACCAGACCAACCCCCTGGCCGAACTGACCCACAAGCGGCGCCTCTCGGCCCTGGGGCCTGGCGGCCTGCGGCGGGAGCGGGCAGGCTTTGACGTGCGCGACGTGCACCACTCGCACTACGGGCGCATCTGCCCCATTGAGACCCCCGAAGGGCCCAACATCGGCCTCATCGGGTCCCTGGCCACCTATGCCCGGGTGAACGAGTTCGGCTTCATTGAGACCCCGTACCGCAAGGTGGTCAAGGCGGTGCCCAACGAGGTCTCCCAGTTGGTGGGCCGCAGGCTCGCCGAGACCATCACCGACCCGGACACGGGGGAGGTCTTGGTGGAGGAGGGGACCCTCCTGGACGAGGATAAGGCGGAACTCCTGGCCGCCCTGCCCCCGCGGGAGATCCGCGTGCGCCCTTCGGCCACAGGCGAAGTCGTGTACCTGTCGGCCGATGAGGAGGACCGCTTCACCATCGTCCAGGCCAACGCGCCCCTGGACAAGTACGGGACCTTCATCAACGACCGGGTCTCGGTGCGGCGGCACCAGCAGTTCTTCATTGAGAACATCCAGCGCACCGACTACATGGACGTCTCGCCCAAGCAGATCGTGGGCGTGTCGGCGGCCCTGATCCCCTTCCTGGAGCACGACGACGCCAACCGGGCCCTGATGGGCTCCAACATGCAGCGGCAGGCCGTCCCCCTCATCCAGCCGGAAGCCCCCATCGTGGGGACGGGCATGGAGCGCTCGGCGGCCCTGGACTCCGGCCAGGTGGTGATCGCGGAGACGGCGGGCGAGGTCGTGAGCGTCACGGGCGACCGCATTGTCGTCGTGGACGAAGAGGGGAAGGAGCACGTCTACAGGCTCCGCAAGTACGGCCGCTCCAACCAGTCCACCTGCATTGACCAGCGGCCGGTGGTGCACAAAGGCCAGTTCGTGGAGAAGGGGCAGGTCCTGGCGGACTCCAGTTCCACCGACATGGGCGAACTGGCCCTGGGCCAGAACGTGCTGGTGGCCTTCATGTCGTGGGAGGGGGGCAACTACGAGGACGCCGTCCTCATCAGCGAGGCGCTCCCCATGTGGGATAAGTTCACCTCCATCCACATTGAGCGGCACGAGGTGGAAGCCCGGGATACCAAACTGGGCCCGGAGGAGATCACCCGGGATGTCCCCAACGTGGGCGAGGAGGCCCTGCGGGAACTGGACGAAGAGGGGATCATCCGCATCGGAGCCTACGTGGAGCCCGGGGATATCCTGGTGGGCAAGGTCACTCCCAAGGGCGAACCGGAACTGACGCCGGAGGAGAAACTGCTGCGGGCCATCTTCGGAGAGAAAGCCCGGGACACCAAGGATTCCAGCCTGCGGCTGCCCCACGGCGAGAGGGGCAAGGTGGTGGATGCCAAGGTCTTCACCCGCGATGACCACCGGGACATGCCCGCTGGCGTGGACCGCATGGTGCGGGTGAGCGTGGCCCAGCGGCGCAAGATCACCGAGGGGGACAAGATGGCTGGCCGCCACGGCAACAAGGGGGTGGTCTCCAAGGTGGTGCCGGTGGAGGACATGCCCTTCCTGCCCGATGGCACGCCCGTGGATATCATCCTCAACCCCCTGGGCGTGCCGGCGCGCATGAACATCGGCCAGATCCTGGAGACCCACCTGGGCTGGGCGGCGGACCGGCTGGGTTTCCGGGCCATCTCCCCCGTCTTTGACGGCGCTGACGAGCAGGAGATCACCGCCGAACTGGCCCGCGCCTGGATCGTGGATACAGCCTGGGACGAGGCAGAGGAGCGGGCCTGGGCCTGGGCGCGCGAGCAGGAGATGCCCCCGGAGATGCTCAAGGATGATGACGAGGTGCGTGCCCTGTACCTCGTCCAGTGGCTGGGGCCCCTGGGGTACGACGAAGAGCGCCTGGTGGCGGACCGCGTCTACGCCCGGCGCAGTGCGGCCCGGGAGTGGCTTCGGGAGCGGGGGTACGACCCGGACCAGATCTTCGTCTTTGAGGACGACCCGAGGCCGCTGGAGGAGAGGCAGAAGGCCGACGAGCGGGCGCGGCACGCCTGCCTCCGCCTGTGGCTCGCCCAGGAAGGGGTGGACGTCCAGGACCTGCCCGATGCAGAGTTGGAGCGGGCCGCGGAGGTCCACACCCTCCGCACGGGCCACCCCGCGCCCACGACCGGCAAGATGATCCTCCGCGATGGGAAGACCGGCGAGCCCTTTGACCGGCCGGTGACGGTGGGGGTCATCACCATGATGAAACTGGACCACATGGTGGAGGATAAGGTCCACGCCCGGTCCACGGGCCCGTACTCCCTGGTCACGCAGCAGCCCCTGGGCGGCAAGGCTCAGTTCGGTGGCCAGCGGTTCGGAGAGATGGAGGTCTGGGCCCTGGAAGCCTACGGCGCGGCCCACACCCTCCAGGAGATGCTCACCGTCAAGTCCGACGACACCATAGGCCGGGTGCGGACCTACGAGGCCATCGTCAAGGGCGAGAGGATCCAGGAGCCGGGGGTGCCGGAGTCGTTCCGGGTCCTGGTCAAGGAACTGCAGTCCCTGGCCCTGAACGTGGAGGTCCTCAACGAAGAGGACGAGGTTGTGGACCTGGCCAAAGAGGAAGAAGAGGAGCGCCTGCCCCGCATTGGCTTTGGGCTGGATTTCCCCAGCGACCTGGGTTTCGGCCGGTAAGCGACCGAGCCCCTGCGGGGTGTGCGTCTGGTGTGTTTGAGGAGGGACTTACCTAATGCCTGCTGATTTTGATGCCATTCGGATCAGCCTGGCTTCGCCAGAGCAGATCTTGTCGTGGTCGCACGGTGAGGTGCTGAAGCCGGAGACCATCAACTACCGCACCCTGCGGCCAGAGCGGGACGGCCTCTTCTGCGAGCGCATCTTCGGTCCCACCAAGGACTGGGAGTGCTACTGCGGGAAGTACAAGCGGATCCGCTACAAGGGCATCGTGTGCGAGAAGTGCGGGGTGGAGGTGGCTCCGTCCCGGGTGCGGCGGGAGCGCATGGGGCACATCTCCCTTGCCTCTCCGGTGAGCCACATCTGGTACGTCAAGGGTGTGCCCAGCCGCCTGGGGCTCCTCCTGGATATCTCGCCGCGGAACCTGGAGCGGGTCCTCTACTTCGCGCAGTACATCGTCACCGAGGTCAACGAAGAGGCCCGCGCCCGCCTGCTCCAGAAGATGGACCGGGAACTGAAGCAGCGGATCTCCCGCCTGGAGTCGGAGGTCCAGGAGAAGATCGCCGCCGAGGAGGCGCGGCGGGATGCAGAACTCGCCCGCCTGGACGAGGAACTGGCGGCGGAACACCGCGCCCTGGAAGAGCAACTGGCCCAGCGCACCGACGAGTTGGTGGAGGCTGCCCGCGCCTGGCGCGCCAAACTGGAAAGTTCCCTGGGCAAGAAGAGGCGCACCGAACTGCGCGTGGACTGGCTGGACGAGCCCATCGTGGACAAGGGCGAGGAGGTCACCCCCGAGACCCTGGAGCGGCTGAACGAGGTCGTCCAGGACCGGCTGAGCGACCTGGAGGCGGAGGTGCGGCTGGAGCAGGACCGCATCGCCCAGGCCATCGCCGGGAAGAAGGACCTGGTGCGCCAGCAGGCCGAGGAGGAGATTGACCGGCTCCGCCAGGAGTTGGAGGCGGAGATCAAGCGCCTCCAGGAGGAGCACGAGGCCGATGTGGCCGAACTGAAGTCCATCGCCGAGATGCACCTCCTGAGCGAGGCCCAGTACCGGGAACTTTCGGAGAAGTGGGGCAACGTCTTCTCCGCCGGCATGGGCGCGGAGGCGGTGCGGGAGATCCTGGTGCGCA
>DAOTYM010000463.1:0-4217 GCA_034434775.1 Anaerolineae bacterium
GCCCAGCCGCCGCAGGGCCTGGTAGGCACTCCGGAGGTCCTGCAGCGCGCCCTCCCAGATGGCCATGGCCTCTGGTGAGGCTGCAATGGTGGGCGGCACCACCCATTGCGCATCGGACATGTCCACATACCGCTGGGACTCCTGGCTGTAACTGGCCAGGCGGTGGCGCACCAGTTGGTGGCTGCAGGCCCGGGAGATGCCGCTGATCTCAAAGGTCAGGCTGGCGTGCTCAATGAGGGACTCGTGCCCCTCGCGGATGCGGTTCTGGAGGAAGCGGCCGGGCTCGCCCCTCTTGGCCGAGCGGTAGCAGACCCGTCCGGCGTGCTCCAAGAGTTCCTGGGGGTCTCCGCGGCCCTCCAGAAAGCGGGTGACGGCGATCAGTTTGACCTCCATAGCCTCCCTCCCCCTGACCATGTACCGCACCCCTGACATGGGATGCGGTGCCTGCCCACCTCGGACCTGGGGGACCTCCTACCCGAACCGCCCGGTCACGTAGGCCTCGGTGCGGGGGTCCTTGGGGCGCACGAAGAGCTCCCCGGCCTCGGCTGCCTCCACCAGTTCGCCATCCAGCAGGAAGGCGGCCCGGTCGGCGATGCGCGCTGCCTGCTGCACGCTGTGGGGCACCATCACCACGGTGTACTCCCGCTTGAGGGCGCGCAGCGCCTCCTCCACCCGCGCCGTGGAGATGGGGTCCAGGCCCGAGGTCGGGTTGTCCAGCAGGATAACCTCCGGTTCCAGGGCCAGCACGCGGGCGAGGCACAGGCGCTGCTGCTGCCCCCCTGAGAGGGCGAAGGCCGAGTCGTCCAGGCGGTCCTTCACCTCGTCCCAGAGGGCTGCGGCCCGCAGCGAGCGCTCCAATGCCTCGTCTAGCCGGGCCCGGGAACGCACTCCGGCCAGCCGCAGGCCGTAGGTGATGTTCTCGCGGATGGAGCCTGGGAGGGGGATGGGCACGGCGAAGACCATGCCCACCCGCCGCCGCAGGGCCACCACGTCCACCTCCGGCGCGTAGATGTCCTCCCCGTCCAGGAGGACCTGGCCCTGCATCTCCGTCCCTTCCACCAAGTCGTTGAGGCGGTTGAGGGTGCGCAGGAGGACCGACTTCCCGGCCCGCGAAGGCCCGAAGACCACCGTGATCTGGTTGGCGTAGATCTCCAGGTTCACATTGCGCAGCGCCGGCTTGCCGTCAAAGGCGAAGGTGAGGTTGCGGATGCTGAACTTGGCTCGGAGTGCGTCTTTGGGGGCCATGGCGCTCACCACTGTCGGCGGCGACGCACCCGGCTGCGGATGATGGTCGCCACCGTGGTCAGGGAAAGGACGAAGGCCAGGAGCACGAGCGCCGTCCCATACTGCACGGAAAGGGGCATCCCCGGCACCTGCGTGGAGATGACGTACAGGTGGTAGGGCAGGGCCATGGTCTGGTCCAGGGGGGAGCGGGGCAACTGGGGCAGGTAGAAGGCAGCCACGGTGAAGAGGATGGGGGCCGTCTCACCCGCGGCCCGCTCCAGGCCCAGGATGATGCCGGTGAGGATGCCCGGCAGCGCGTGGGGCAGGACCTGGTAGCGGATCGTCTGCCAGCGGGTGCCGCCCAGGGAGATGCTCACCACCCGGAACGCCTGGGGCACCGAGAGGATGGCCTCCTCCGCCGTGCTGATGACCACGGGCAGGGTCATCAGGCCCAGGGTCAGGGAGCCAGCGACGATGGACGTGCCCAGGTTCAGGAAGAGGACGAACATCCCCAGGCCGAAGAGCCCGTAGACCACCGAGGGGATGCCAGCCAGGTTGACCAGGGCCAGGCGGACGAGGCGCGTCAGCCAGGTATCCCCCGCGTACTCGGCCAGGTAGATGGCCGCGCCAATGGACAGGGGGATGGAGGCGATGGCCGTGCCGAAGGTCAGGAGGACCGTGCCCACGATGGCTGGGAAGATGCCCCCCTCTTTCATGCCGGAGCGGGGCATGGCCGTCAGGAACTCCCAACTGATGGCCCCAGCCCCCTGCCAGATGATGTACCCGATGACCGAGACGATGGGGATGACCACGAGGATGGCCGCGAAGGTCAGGACGGCAAAGCCGATCTTCTGCTGGAGGACCTGCCTGGACATGCCCTTCATCCGAGCAACCTGCCTCTGCCGCCGCGCTCCTGGCGCAGCATGAGCACAGCCGCGGCGATGTTGACGAGCAACGTGATGAGGAAGAGCACAAAGCCGATGGTGAAGAGGACGTGGTAGTGGGTGCTCCCCCGGGCCACCTCGCCCATCTCGGCGGCGATGGTGGCGGTCATGGTGCGGGCCGGCTTCAGGAAGGCCGACAGGCCTCGCGGGATGGTGGGGGCGTTCCCCGTGACCATCATCACCGCCATCGTCTCGCCGATGGCCCGGCCGATGCCCAGCATCACCGCCATGAGGACGCCGGAGCGGGCTGCTGGGATCACCACCCGCCAGATGGTCTGCCAGTGGGTGGCCCCCAGGGCCAGGGCCCCGTCCCGGTAACTCTTGGGCACGGCGTCAATGGCATCCTCGGAGATGCTGATGATGGTGGGCAGGGCCATGTAGGCGAGCATCAGGGAACCGGTGAGGATGGTGAGGCCGGTCGGCGCGCCCAGGAGGTTCTGCACCAAGGGAGCCACCGCCACCCAGCCCAGGAAGCCCAACACCACCGAGGGGATCCCTGCCAGGACTTCAATGAGGGGCTTGAGGATCTCCCGCACCCAGCCCGGGGCGATCTCCCGGATGAAGACGGCTGTGGCCAGGCCCAGGGGCACGGCGATCACCACCGCCCCGAAGGTCACCCACAGGGACCCCAGGATGAGGGGCACGAGGCCAAAGTACTCCTCTATGGGGTACCAGCGCGTTCCCAGGAGGTTTGAGAGGGGGACCTGCACGAAGGCCGGGGCCGCCTCGCGCAGCAGGAAGACCAGGATGAGCGCCACGAAGAAGATGGCCGAGACGCCAGTCACCCGGATGAGCGTCTCAATCAAGAACTCTCCCCAGCGGATGTGCGCCTGTCCCCTCTTCATGTGCATCACGTCAGGGCTTGATGATGGGCACGAAGCCCAGTTCCGCCACGATGGCCTGGGCCTCGGGCGTGCGGATCCAGTCCAGGTACTCCTTGATGATGCCTGTGGGCTCGCCGGCGGTGTACATGTACAGGTCTCGGGCGATGGGATAGGTCCCGTTGTGGACCGTCTCAATGCTGGGCAGGATGTAAGGCCCTCTCTCGTCCCGCGCCACGGCGATGACCTTCTGGTCCGGCGTGACGTAGCCCAGCCCGTCGTAGCCGATAGCGTTGGGGTTGCGGCGGATCTCGCTGGAGATGCCCTCCGACGAGGGCATGAGGAGCGTCTCCGGCGAGAAGAGGGTCTTGTCGTCCTTGCGCCCCTGCCGCACCACCTCCTCCAGGAAGAAGACGTGGGTGCCGGAGTTGGTTTCCCGAGAGAGGGTCACGATGGGCCGGTCCTCGCCCCCCACTTCCTTCCAGTTGGTGATCTTGCCGCTGAAGATGGCCGAGAGTTGGGGGATGGTGAGGCGGTCCACCGGGTTGTGGGGGTGCACCACGATGGCGATGGCGTCGGCCGCCACCACGTGCTCCACCGGCTCAATGCCGTTGGCCCGCGCCTGTTGCACCTCTTCCGGTTTGATCTTGCGGGAGGCGTTGGCGATGTGGACCGTGCCGTTGATGAGCGCGGCGATGCCGGTCCCCGACCCTCCGCCGGTCACGGCGATCCGGACCTCGGGGTGGAGGGCGGTGTAGCGTTCGGCCCAGGCGAGGGCCAGGTTCACCAGGGTATCGGAGCCTTTGTTCTGGATGGTGAAGCCGCCAGCGGCTTCCGCGGGGGGTGGCTGCGCTGCCCCTCCACCGCAGCCTGCCAGGCTGACCAGCAGGAGGCATCCTACCAGCGGGAGGATGGCCGTCGCTCTGGTGCGGGGCATGGCGTTCTCCCTTCCGGCCGTCCCTGCAGACGGTGTGGTGGCGTCTTGTGCGAATTATAACACGCTGGGGGCGGAGGGGCAACTGCGCTCCCTGCGAGGGCAGGCCCGGTTCAGGCTATCGCACCTTTACCGTCGCCAGAGGATAGGCAGTCTCGCCCCCGGGTAGAAGCAGCCGGACGCCAGCCATGTCGTATAGGCCCACCACCAGTTGATACTCCCCGGGGGTGATGTCCGCAGGCAAGGGAATGAGGTGCCGGGTGGTGGCCTGCGCACCCACCTCCCACTGGCTGG
>DAOTYM010000464.1:0-9626 GCA_034434775.1 Anaerolineae bacterium
GTGGACGAGGAGGCTCTCTGCCGCGCCCTCGTCGCAGGGCAGATCGCCGGGGCCGGGCTGGACGTGTTCGCCCAGGAGCCGCCCCCTCCCGACCACCCTCTCCTGCGCCTGGAGAATGTGGTGGCCACGCCCCACATCGCCGCGGGCACGCGCGATGCCCTGCGGGAGAAGATGGCAGCCGCCTTCGCCAACATGCAGCGGGTGGCCCAGGGCCTGGAGCCGCTCCACCGGGTGGCCTGAGCCCGACGGCAAGGAGGTGATCCATGCCAGAACCAGAAGGGTGGCGGATCGGGACCGATGCACCGCGGGCGCCAGAGGCGCTCCTGGCGCGCTTTCGGGGCTTGGGCACGGGCCCCATCTGTGACGCCCTGGGGCGGACCGGCGCCATGGATTACCGCATCAAGCCCCTGGCCCCAGGGATGCGGATGGCCGGCTCGGCCCTCACGGTGCGCACGCGCCCGTGCGACAACCTCGCCATCTACAAGGCCCTGGAGATGGCCCAGCCAGGGGATGTGCTGGTGGTGGCCACCCAGGGCTTCACCGCCGCCTCCACCTCCGGCGACCTGGTGGTCCTGCTGGCGGCGCGGCGGGGCCTGGCGGGCCTGGTCACCGACGGCGTGGTGCGGGACCTGGAGGGCATCCTGGAGGTAGGCCTGCCAGTCTTCGCCCAGGGCCTCAGCCCCAACAGCCCCTACAAGGACGGCCCAGCGGACCTCCAGGTCCCGGTGGTCTGCGGCGGGGTCCTGGTGCGGCCAGGGGACATCGTCGTTGGGGACGCGGATGGCGTGGCGGTGGTCCCCCTGGAACGGGCGGAGGCGGTGCTCACGCGGGTGGCAGCCATTGAGGCCAAAGAACGGGCCATCCGCGCCGAGATTGAGGCGGGCGCGCCCATCCCCGGGGCCATGGCCCGCAGGCTGCGGGAACTGGGGCTCTGAGGTTTCCCTGCCGGCCATGCGGAGGGGCAAGGGAAGAGCGGGGGCAGGCTCCGGGACGTCGCCCTGGCCCTGCTGTTCCCGGAACCGCTGGAGGTGCTTTGCCCACGCCTGGCTGAAAAGCCCTGAAGGGCTGCTTTGACTTCCGGCAAGAATGGTAGTACAATATTCTTGGCCGAAGGGTTGCACGGAGCGCTTCTTGGCGCGCTCTGTGCGTGGTGGCAGCCGGGCGCGTGAGCACAGTCGCCTCGCAATGTCCCCCTCACTGAAGCCCACGCAGCAAGCGCTTCACCTGGCTCGCCCTCGCTCACTGAGGAGAGGAGGTGGTGCGTAGCGGAGAAGCAGGACCTCTCATTCCGCGCTGACGGTTCGGGCGGCAGATCTCCAGCATCCCTCAAGCATGGAAAGGAGTGGGGACATGAACAGCCTGATCGTCTTCCTTTTGGCCATTGTCGCCCTCGCCATCGGCTACGGGTGGTATGCCCGGAGCATTGACCGCACCGTGATCCAGCCCGACAACAAGCGGGCCACCCCAGCCAAGATGTACATGGACGGCGTGGACTTCATCCCCGCCAACCGCAACGTCCTCTTCGGCTACCAGTTCAAGTCGGTTGCGGCCCTGGGGCCCATCGTGGGGCCCATCACAGCCGTCCGTTGGGGCTGGCTCCCCGCCCTCCTGTGGATCCTCCTGGGCACCTTCTTCATCGGCTGGGTGCAAGACTATTCCAGCATCATGATCTCGGTCCGTGAGGAAGGGCAGACCTTCGGTGCCCTCTCCTACCGCCTGGTCTCGCCGCGCGCCCGGGGGATCCTGCTCGTCTTCCTGTACTGCTACCTGCTTCTCATCATGGGGGCCTTCGGGAAGATCGTCGGCTACGACCTGATGACCACCCCGTCCGTGCCCCTGGGAGTGCTCCTAGCCACGGGCTTCGGCCTCCTGGCCGGCCAGATGAGTTACAAATGGAAGGTGGACATCATCATCACGACCGTGGTGACAGTGGTGGGGGCCTTCCTCGGCATCTGGCTGGGCACCGTGCCGGCGGTGAGCAATGCCTTCGCCGCCCTCAACAGCGCCCTGGGGGCCGAGACCTCCAAGGTTTTCTGGAGCGTGGTGGTCCTGATCCTGTGCTACTTCGGCGCGGTGCTGCCCATCTGGCGCTGGGCCCAGCCCACCACCTACGTGGCCTTCTGGATCGTCTTCCTGGGCATCCTGGGTGGGTTCATCGGCCTCCTGGTGTGGCACCCCAGCATCCCGGCCGACTTCCCCGCCTTCACCAACTGGAACGGGCAGGTGGGAACGCTGCCAGGCCTGGGCTGGCTGTGGCCGGTCCTCTTCGTGACCATCGCCTGTGGGGCCATTTCCGGCTGGCATAGCCTGGTCTCCTCCTCTGGCACGGCGCGCCAACTGGAACGGGAGGGAGACGCCCTCTTCGTCGGTGGCGGGGCCATGTTCCTGGAGATGTTCCTGGCCACCCTGTCCCTCCTGACGGCCACGGTGGGCCTCGGGGCCACCCCCAACATGGGCTGGGCCAAGTACGTGGAGATGGTCTCCGCGGGCAAGAACGCGGGGGTCTTCGCCGTGGGCCTGAGCCAGTTCCTGAGCCACATTGGCGTCCCCACCTCCTTTGGCCTGCCCTATGGCTCCGTCTTCCTGACCCTGCAGGCCCTCACCATCATGTACCTGGTGGTGCGGTTCATGCGCATCGCCTCGGCGGAGTTCCTGGGGGATGCCGTGCCGGTGCTGAACAACGTCCATGTCGGCTCCATCATCGCCCTCATCCTCTCTGGCATCCTCATCTGGACTGGCTTCTGGCAGAGGGTCTGGGTCCTCTTCGGTGGGGCGAACCAGTTGATGGCCGCACTGGCCCTCCTCCTGGTGAGCCTGTGGCTCCTTTCCAAAGGGAAGTCCTACACCTGGACCTTCGTCCCCTTCGTCTTCATGTTCGTCACCACCATTGCGGCCCTGATCCTCACTGCCTACAACTCGTTCGCGGCGGTGAACTTCGCCAAGGGCGCGGCCGCGGCCATCGGCAACATCATCGCGGGTGGCCTGGGCGTGATCCTGGTCGTCGCCGCCCTCATCCTGGCCTGGGATGCCATCCAGGCCCTCCAGCGCTACATGGCCGAGGCGAAGAGCAAGGCCTAGCAGCCCTGGCGGCCCCCTGTGGACCCATCCGCTCTGGCGGGGGAGGGATCGCCCTCCCCCGCTACGCGTCGTGGCCCTCCGGGTGTCGGCCCATTGCTGCCTGCGAGGGCACCTCTTCCCCTCCGCGCGCGGAGCGGACCTCACCCGCCCGCGGCCTTCGGCCACCCCCTCCCTCTCCATCCGCTGATAGAGAGGGAGGGGGTTGGGGGGCAGGTGAGGTCTGTAGGGGCAATTCATGAATTGCCCCTACCATTTTCGGCCACCGATTCAAATCGGGGCTCAAAACCCGGCGTCGGCCTGCGCCGACGCGGCTCCCGCAGGGGGGATGACCTGTAGGGACTTGCCTCGCCCCGACCCTGGCTCCCCCGCCGCGGCGGGGGATCACGCGGGCCCGCGCTGTTCGGCCAGGTGCAGGCGCAGGAAGAGCCAGGGGATGAGGAACATGGCCGTCCAGCCCAGGAGCGCGTAGCGCAGTGCCCGCAGGAGGGGCAGGTCAGGCATGAGGACCGCCAGGCCGAAGTAGACGGCCAGGGTGAGGACGAGCCCCAGCACAAAGCGGGCCACGCGCTGGCCCCACCTCCGCGTGTCGGCGAAGCGGACGAAGCGCTCTTCCATCCGCTGGCCTACGCCGAACCCGGCCAGCAGGCCGAGGGCGCGCGGGGCCTCTCCCTCGGGGCGCAGGGCCAGGAGCACCGCCGGCAGCGCCAGCGTCAGCCCCCAGAAGGCCCAGGCGGGCAGGGGCCTGCCCCGGCGGCGCAGCCACCCCTCCACCAGGAGGAAGAGGGCCAGGCTCGCTGCCCCCAGCAGGATGCCGCCCACCACATCCTGGGGGTAGTGCACCCCCAGGTAGACGCGGGAGAGGCCCACCAGGAAGACCACCAGCGCGGCCACCCCCCACGCCCAGGAACGGCCCAGCCGGGAGGCCAGGTACCCCCAGATCGCCGTGGAGCCCTGCGCATGGCCGCTGGGGAAGGAGGGACTGGCCTCGTGAGCCAGGACGGCCACCTGCTCCGGGGTGGGGCGGGGGATGCCCACCACCTCCTTCAGGAGGTCGTTGGTGTAGAGGTAGCAGGAGACCAGCACATACCCGAGGCTCAGGCCCCAGGCGCGGTTCACGGCCCAATAGAGCCCTCCGATGAAGACGATGTAGAAGTAGACCGTCCCCAGGTTGGTCACGGCCTGGAAGAAGAGGTCCAGCCAGGGCGTCCGAAACCCCTGCACCCACCGGATGGCTTCCAGGCCCCAGGGAACCAGGCTGCGCAGCCACTCCACCATGGGCTTTCCTCCCTTCCTTGGGCTCTCACCCCGCGCGTCGGCGCAGCACTTCCTCCAGGATGCGGGCGCCGAGGACCATGTCGCTCAGGCGGATCCGCTCCTCCGAGGTGTGGACCGCCTCCATGCCCGTGCTGAAGTTGACGGTGGTCACGCCCAGGGCGTTGAGGATGTTGGCGTCGCTGCCGCCCCCGCTGGGCATGAGGGTGGGTTCCAGGCCCTGCGCCCGGACGGCGGCCATCAGTTCCCGCACGATGGGGGTCTCCTCCGTGAGGTGGTAGCCCTCGTAGGCGCGGGTCACTTCCAGGTCCAGGCCCGCGCCGTGGCGGTCCCGCGCCTCCTGGAAGGCGCGGACCATGGCCTCCACCTGCCGGGCCAGTTTCTGGGGGTTGCGGCTGCGGGCCTCGCCGCGCACTTCCACCCGGTCCGGCACGATGTTGGTGGCTTCGCCCCCGTGGATGACGCCGATGTTGGCCGTGGTCTCCTCGTCAATGCGGCCCAGGGGCATGGCGGCGATGGCCTCGGCCGCCACGCGGATGGCGTTGATCCCTTTCTCCGGTTCGGCCCCGGCGTGGGCCTTCTTGCCGTGCACCACCACGTGCAGGGAATCCTGGAAGGGAGCCTGGACGATGATGGTGCCTGCCGGCCCTCCGGTATCCAACTCAATCCCCTCCCGGGCCACCAGGTCGGCGGGGTCCAGGGCCTTGGCTCCCAGGAGGCCCACCTCCTCTGAGACGGTGAAGACGACCTGGAGCGGGGGAAGGCGCTTCCCGTCCTCCAGGAGGGAGGTCAGGGCCTCCAGGATGATGGCGATGCCCGACTTATCGTCCCCGCCCAGGATGTTGCTGCCGTCGGAGCGGATGAGGTCCCCTTCCACCACAGGGTGGACCTCGCCCCTCTGGCCCACGGTGTCCATGTGGGCACCCAGGAGGAGGGCTCCCTCCCGCTGAGGGGTGTAGGCCAGGACGTTGCCGGCCCGGTCCAGGCGGGCCTCCAGGCCCAGGGCCTGGAGGCGCCCGAGCAGGTGTTGGGCGATGGCAGCCTCGTGGCCGCTGGGGCTGGGGATGTGGAGGAGTTCCAAGAAGGTCCTGAGCAAGCGGTCAGGCTGGATCATGGCTGGCCTCCGTCCGAAAGGGTGGGACCGGCGCCTGGGCCGGCCGGCGGATTGTAGCACAAAGGCGAGGAGATGTCACGCAGCCCCCTGGAGGAGCCAGGGTGCCCTCCTCCTTGGGGAGGGTACGAGCATTGCCTATTCAGGTGTAGATCCCATAGGTACGCACGGTCTCAAACATGGCGATGAGGTTTTCGGGGGGCACATTGGGCTGGATGTTGTGCACAGTGGCGAAGACGAAGCCGCCCCCAGGCATGAAATCGCGCAGGCGCCGCCGAACTTCGTTGCGCACGTCTTCTGGGGAGCCCGTTCCCAGGACATATTGGGTATCCACCCCGCCTCCCCAGAAGACCAGATCTTTCCCGAACTCCCTCTTCAGTTCCGCGCTGTCCATCCCGGCCGCGCTCACCTGGACGGGGTTGAGGATGTCCACCCCTACCTCAATCAGGTCCGGGATGACCTCCCGAACCGCCCCACAGGAGTGCAGGAACAGTTTGGCCTCCGTCTGCCCATGGAGCCAGCCGTAAAACTCTTTCATGCGGGGCTTGATCAAGGCGCGCCACGTCCTAGGGGACATGAGGAGCCGGTCCTGGCCGGCAAAGTCATCGGCTTCCATGATGACATCCGCATATTCCCCAACCTCTCTCAATGTCCGCTCCCAACAGGCAACCTTGATCTCAATCAACTTATCCATCAGTTTTCCAAGGAGCCGATGGTTGATCGCCAGATCGGCGAAGTAGTCCTCAAACCCCCGAAGCCAGGGACACGTCTCCACAAATCCTGCCAGCATGTTCGCGACGACCACCGCTCGCTTTTCCTCCTCCGCGATCCGGCGGGCTGCTTCCCGCAATCCGACGTACCGGGAGGGGTCCGTGGGATCGGGCCAGGGGTAATTCCTGAGGGTCTCCTCCGTGAAGTCCCCAGCCAGGGGGCTGTCAAACAGCTCGTAATACAGCCCCCTATCCTTGATTTTTCGCCAACCGATCCCCAACTCGTCGTAGAAGTAGGTGGAATCTCCCGAGTCGCGCATCTCCAAGCGGAAAGACGCGGGCGCGCCAGGGGCTACCCCCTTGACATCCACACCCAGGAGGTCCACCACATCGTCATCCACTACGGCGAGCTGCTGGTTCAAGTTGCCCACTCGGATCTCTATCGGGGGTAAGCCCAGGGCCTCCCGCAACCTGCGGTATGCATGCAAATGGATGCCCGTGACCACCGTGCCCCCCAAGTCCAGAGGCACGCGATCGGGCTCCTTATGCTCCAGGGCCAACCTGACTCGTTCTCTTGCGTCCATGCTCGCTCCCTCGGTTGGATTGAACGTTACCGCGGTTCTGGAGGACGTTCGTCCCGCCAATGACCCCGAGCGGTTAATGCACCAGCGCCACTCCAGGCCGCTGGGTATCGCGCGGCTCCCGCACCAGGATGGACATCCCTATCCAGCCCGCTGCCTGGGCACCCATTGCCACGGCGAAAACGGTTGGGTATCCCCAGGCCGTGGCCAAGGCGCCTCCCAGCATCGGGGCCAGGCCCGTGACCGGCCCCAGGACTGCATTCATCATCCCTATGTATGTGGGCGTCTGCGCCCGGGGGCTGATCTCCAGCACCAGATTTGAGTCGGCAATCACGAGGCCACCCAGCGTGGCCCCCAGCAGGGTGAACACAAGAAGGTATCCTCCGAGGTCTGAGGCGACCAACGCGAGGACGGCTGTGGCGAACCCCGTGGCCGTCGCGATCTGGTAGATCAGGCGGTATCCCCGCCGGTCGCCAAGGTATCCCCACAAGAGGGTGGATATGGCTTGACTGGCCATCAAGGTCAAGTTGAAGACAGCGACCTCTGGAGCACCGCCCGCTACCCGTTGCGTAGCATAGATAGCATAGAAGGGAACCCCTACATCGGCCACCCCGATGACGGCGCGTGAGAAGATGAAGTTGCGGAAGTTCCGGTCTTCCCGCAGCAGGGCAGGCAAGGAACGCATGTGCTCCCCTAAACTGGTGCGCGGGGCGAGGA
Organism: Anaerolineae bacterium; assembly: GCA_034434775.1. Taxonomy (GTDB): domain Bacteria; phylum Chloroflexota; class Anaerolineae; order DTPP01; family DTPP01; genus DAOTYM01. The sequence continues at coordinate 7,470 of DAOTYM010000464.1, forward strand.
AGGGGGAAGGCACTTCCCTATACGCCGCAAGGGCGGCCAGCGAGATCAGGGAAACCGCGAGGCCGAGACCAAAGGCAGCAGTGAAGTGGAGAGGGAAGGCGTAAGACCTCGTCAACACGGTGAAGGCGATTCCCCCCAGGATGGACAGCATCCCCCCTATGGCGTTGAGGACCCCGAAGAAAGTTCCCCTCCGTTTGTAGATCGCTTTGGCGAGGAAGTCCAGCCAGGCTGGCGACATAAACCCTAGGGAGAAGGTCAACAAGGCATACCCGCTGAAAAAGACTGCGAGGCTCCAGGAGACATCTGTGCCCCGGATGAGCAAGGTGCTCAGAAGGATGGCGGCCAGCCCAACGCGCTCCAGAAGCGCCATCCAGATCATGAAGGGTTTTCGGCGGCTCCGGTGCTTGATCACGTTCGCGGCCACAACCTGAGGGAGAGACCGACCCAGCGCATACAGCATATAGAGGGCGCCCGATAGCAGTTCAGAGCCGCTGAGGAGTTTGACGTAGTAGGGGAGCACCACTACGGGCGAGAGGAGGCTCATTGTGAAGGAGAACACCCCTCCATCCACAACGCTGGCGCAGAAGTTCCACTTGTATGCGCGGGCCACGCGCTGCTGGTATTCAGTCTCCGAGTTGGACATGGTCTACGGTCCCGTGGGAGAAAGCACGTTGAAGCCGCGGCTCAGCCGGAGCCGGAGCGCTCAAAGGGTGCGCGCGAACAGCCGATCGGCGCTGCGGAATGAGAGCCTTGGGGCGCGAGGTATCCCCTCTGGGTCAGGCCTTCCTCTCCGCATCCTTTCGGATCAGCACTCGCAACCCTTCTATGGCCACATCAATGAGGCTGGTCAGGTCGTGGACGACCTCCCGCTTCCCCTCCAATTTGGCGATCTCTTGGTTCGCTGCTGCCAACACGATACAGCCCGCCCGCAGGCGCTTGATGTTGCACAGGACGAAGATGGTGGACGCTTCCATTTCGGAAGCCATCACGTTCCCGCGCAACCAGGCCTTCCACCGGCTCAGGAGATAATCCGCGGCGGGCATCGTTTCAGGAAGATGCTGCCCGTAGAACGAATCCTTGGAGTGCAGGATGCCCACGTGATAGCGCACCTTCTTCGCCTCGGCAGCCGCGACCAAAGCGTTCACCACCTCAACCGAGGCGACCGCGGGGTAGGCCAAGGGAATGTACTGAATGGTGGTCCCTTCGTCGCGCACGGCTGCCGTCGCGATCACCAGGTCTCCCGGTTTGACTTCCAGCTGCATGCCGCCGGATGTGCCCACACGGATGAAGGTGTCGGCTCCAATCCTGGCCAACTCTTCCACGGCGATGGCGGTGCTCGGCGCGCCGATGCCAGTGGACGTCACCGACACCTTCACCCCGTCCAAGGTGCCAGTGTAAGTGGTGAACTCGCGGTTCTGGGCCACCAACACGGCGTTGTCAAAACGCTCTGCAATGAGGGCACAGCGCCCCGGATCGCCGGGGAGAAGGACGTAGCGTCCTACATCCCCTTTCCTCATTTGGATGTGATATTGGACCTCGTCCATTCCCGTGTACCTCCGCTAGGAGTGACTGATGACATCGCGAACGTGGACAGGCATGGTAAAGGGCTAGTGCGGGTTGGGACAAACCTCACACTAGCCCTTCCCTTCCGAGAGGCAGTCTGCAGCGTTTGGGGCTACTCCTGGGCTGGGGCCTCAGGTCGGGCCAACGCCCCTATTCTTCCTCTTTCAACCTCAGGACGGCGATGCCCGCCAGGATGACGATGATCCCCAACGCATACACCGTGCCGGTCAAGATGCTGTAGGCATCGCTGGGCACGAAATCCAGGCTCGCCACCGTCGCTGAGCTCCAGGGCAGCAGCAGGGCCAGGAGTCCCAAGACGATGATCGCGACCCCCAGTTCAGCCTTCCTGCCGACCGTTCCCATAGGTATCCCTCCTTGGCAAAAGCCGAAGCATGCGGACCTTCCCAGGCGCCTACTTCTTCAGGCCGTAGACGTAGATGAAGACCAGCAGGACAGCCACAACCAGCCCAGCGACGATCCAGGCGATCTTCTGCATCCTCTCCGCCCTGGTGACTTCCAGCCCCATGACGAGGGTCTTGGGGAGGGCTTCCAAGATCGCCAGAGCCAGGAACCCGGAGAGAATCTTATCGGCCA
>DAOTYM010000465.1:0-2046 GCA_034434775.1 Anaerolineae bacterium
CCCCTGCGGGACACCTGGAGCAAAATCGCCAAGAAGCAGGAGTCGTAGGGGCGATTCACGAACCGCCCCTACCGACCTCACCCCATCCCCCAAGGGGTAGGGGTGAGGTTTGCAGGGACGAGGCATGCCTCGCCCCTACGACCCCCTTGTCGGGGAGGGCCAGGGCGAGAGGCGCGGACGATGGCAGGCGGGTGGAGAGCGCTCTGGACATGGCTTGATGCAAAGAGGCTCCTGGTCTGGGTGCTCTTCGCTGGCATCTTCGCCATGGCTCTGCGCCCTGCCGCCGACTGGGACATGTGGTGGCACCTGCGGAGCGGCGCGGCCATCGTCCAAGCCCGCTCCATCCCCCTGACCGACCCCTTCTCCCACACCCGCTTCGGCCATCCCTGGGTGGACCAGAGTTGGCTCGCCCAGGTCGGCCTCTACGGGGTCTACCGCCTCGGCGGCTTCGGCGGCCTGGCCCTGGGGCTCGCCTTCGTCGTCGTGGCGACCTTCGCCCTGGTCTTCTGGGCCTCTTCGGGGCACCTCTACGTGCGGGTGGCGGGCGTGCTCCTCGCCGCGCTGGCCTCGGCTGTCTTCTGGTCCGTGCGCCCCCAGATGGCCTCCCTCTTCCTCACCGCCGCGGTGGGGGCCCTCGTGCGCCGGTACCGCCAGCGCGGGGGGCGCGCCCTCTGGCTCCTGCTGCCCCTCTTCGCCCTGTGGGCCAACCTCCACGCGGCGTGGATGGCCGGCCTCTTGCTCCTGGCCTGTGGTGTCGTGGGGGAGGTGGCAAACGCTTTGGCCTCCTCAGGAAGGAGCGGCTCCCTCTCCGGGCGCACCTCACCCTTCCCCCAGCCGCCCGCGGCGGCCACCCCTTCCCTCTCCGCGGAACCGGGAGAGAGGGGGTTGGGGGTGGGTGAGGTCAGAGCCGGCGCGCTGGCCCTGGCGGGCCTCCTCTCGGTGGCCGCCATCTCCCTGAACCCTCAAGGGCCACGGATGCTCCTCTACCCCTTCCAGACGGTGGGGATCGGGGTCCTCCAGCAGTTCATCCAGAAGTGGGCCTCGCCGGACTTCCACCGGCTGCAGTTCCACCCCTTCCTCTGGCTGTGGCTGGCCACGGTCTGGGCCTTGGCCTGCTCGCCCCTGGAGAAGGACTGGGGCGACCTCCTCGCGTTCGCCCTCTTCAGCGCCATGGCCTTCACCGCGGGCCGCAACGTGGCCCTGTTCGCCGTGGTCGCCACCCCTCTCCTCACGGCCCACGGGACAGCGGTCCTGGAGCCGGCCCTGCGCAGGCTCACGGGGGCTTCGTCTGGGGGCACGCGGCTTGCTCCCGTGAACTGGGGCATCGCCGTGCTCGTCGCGCTGGCCGTCGCGGCGCGGGCCTGGGCCGGCCCCCTGAACCCCCTCGCCGTGGCCCAGGAGCAGGGGGCCCGCTTCCCGGTCCAGGCGGCGGAGGCCATCCTGCGGGAGCGGCCGCCTGGCCCCCTCTTCAACAGTTACAACTGGGGCGGCTACCTCCTCTGGCGCCTCTACCCGGCCTACCAGGTCTACGTGGACGGCCGCACCGACCTCTACGGCGACGAGGTGCTGCGGGAGTACCTCCAGGTCGTGCGCCTGGAGCCAGGGTGGGAAGAGGCCCTGGCGCGGCGGGGGATCCGCCTTGTGGTGGTGGAGGCCGGCGAGCCCCTGGCCAACCGCCTGCGGGCCGACCCGGACTGGGAACCTTTCTACGCCGACGGCCTGGCCGCGGTCTTCGTGCGGCGGGGAGGGTGAGGCCATGGCCCAGGGAGCCCCTCCGCCGCAGACACGAGGGAGCCGCATCCTGGGCACGGAAGGCCTGGTATGGGGCCTGGTCTTCCTGGCCCTCTTCGCCATGGCGGCGCGGGTGCCCTTGGACCCCGACATGTGGTGGCACCTGGCCGCTGGCCGGGCCATGGCGGAGGGCCGCCAGGTCCTCCGCGCCGACATCTTCTCCCACACGGTGACCGGCAAGCCCTGGACCGACGTGTACTGGCTGGCCCAGATCGCCATGTACGGCCTCTACCGCCTCGGGGGCCTCGCGGCCCT
>DAOTYM010000466.1:0-10107 GCA_034434775.1 Anaerolineae bacterium
AGGGGGACGCTGGAAGGCCTTTTGGCGCGTCTCCTGCACCCAGATGGGACGCGCGGAGCCCTGGTGCGGGCCCGGCGCTGGACCAGGGAGGGGCAAGCAGTCCAACAGGCGATGGGGGCCGTGCGCCGCTTGCGCAAGCAAGTGGCACAGTTCGGGGGGTACCTGCGCGACTTCTTGGTCCGGCAGGGCGTCCGCTTTCACCCGCGCTACGGCGCGGCCTGGCGGATGCGGACCGCGCCCCGTCGCACCCACGCCATCGCCTGGGAACCGGCGGAACGAGCCCTGCAGGAGATGGTGGGCGAACTCGCCACCCTGACCAAGGCGTTGGAGCGGATCGCCGCCGACCTCGCTGAGCACCACCCCCATGTGGACCGGGCCATGGCCGTAGTGCGAGAGTTGGAGGCCGTCCGGGAACAGGTGGCTGGAACTCCAGAAGCGCCGGGCCAGGCCGAGTTGTTGCAGGCCATCCCCCAGGTGCGCCACGATCCCACGGTCTGGGTCCACTGGATAGAACTGGCGGTCCTGGGACAAGGCAAGGGAGAGGGCATCCCTCCCCAGAGGCTCGCGTGGGCGTTCAAACAGGCCCCTGTCCGGGTAGATCAGGTGCTGGCCGAACAGGTCTTTGACCTCGCTCTTGCGGCGGTCCTCACCTCCGCCACTCTTACCGTGGCCGAGAGCGGATTTGGATTCTTCCTGGACCGGCTGGGGCTTTCCCAACGCGTCGCGCCGGAAGACCTGGTGCGGTTGCCCAAGGAGTTCAACTATGAGGAACAGGTCCTCCTGGCCCTGCCAGCTTATCTCAAGGCCAGTGCCCGCTATGGGGAGATGCAGCAGTTCCAGGAAGAGATGGCCCGGGAACTGGAGTGCCTTCTGCGCTACACCGAAGGCCGAGCCCTCGTGCTGCATACCGCCCGCAACCGCATGGAGTACGTGGCCCAGCGCCTGGAGCGAGCCCTGACCCACCTCCCTATCTACTGGCAGCAGGAAGGCACATCCGTCAACCTCCTCAAAGAGGAGTTTGAAAGCCGAGAAGAGTCGGTCCTCCTCGGCGTGCGCTCATTCTGGGAGGGGGTGGACGTCCCAGGCCCCTCTCTCAGTTACGTGGTCATTGAGAAACTCCCCTTCCCCGTGCCCACCGATCCGGTGGTGGAAGCCCGCCGTGAGGAACTGCGCGCGCACGGGGGAAACGAGTGGATGGACTACCTGCTCCCCTTGGCGACGATTGTGTTCAAGCAGGGCTTCGGCCGCTTGATGCGCCAGCATGAGGACCGGGGCGTGGTGCTCTTCCTGGACAAGCGCCTCCGTGCCGATGCCTTCTACCGGGAGATCGTGCTGCAATCGTTGCCCGGCTACAAGCGCCCAGACGAACTCATTGAGGCCGAAGAGGAACGGCTGTCGCTCTACCGAGAGATCGGCCGCCACATGCAGCCCGTCTTCCCCTGGGACTGGGAAGGACGTTTGGAGCGTTTTCCCTGCATCCGGGAGGAGGCGCTTCCAGATGTGGAGCGCCTTCTGGAAGCACACCAGTTGCCCGAGCGGATCGCTCCCGAAGAGTACGCGAAATACCGCAGCCACCTGATCGCGGTGGCAGGAGAACTGATACCAGGGTTCCAGGACTTCCGGCCCGAACAAGACGAGGCCATGCGCTCTATCCTCTCGGGGGAGGACACGTTGGTGGTCCTTCCTACAGGCTCGGGGAAGTCCCTCACGTTCCAGCTCCCAGCCCTCCTCCGCCACGGGGTGACGCTGGTCTTCTCCCCGCTGATCGCCCTCATGCGGGACCAGGTGGACCGGCTGCGCGATGCGGGATTGAGGCAGGTGGACTACATCGTGAGCGGCCAGAGCGGCGCGCACCGGGACGAGGTCTACCGCCGCTTGGTCCGTGGGGAACTCCGCCTGGTTTACATCGCCCCTGAGCGCATCCGGGATCCAGCCCTGGCGGAAGCCCTGGAGCATGCGAAAATCATCCAGGTCGTCGTGGACGAGGCGCACTGCGTGCACATGTGGGGGCCCAGCTTTCGCCCGGACTTCCTGAAGATCCCCGAACTCTTCGGAGACGATCGCCCACCCCTGGCCGCGCTCACGGCGACAGCCACAGCCGAGACCCGCCACGCCATCGCCAAGGGTCTGAGGCTGCGGCCCGGTTTCCACTTGGTGACCAAATCCGTGGACCGACCGGAACTGAAGTTCCTGGTCTACGGGCCCCACACCCCTTCTGAACGGATCATCAGCAAACGAGATAAACTGCGGGTGCTTTTGAAGATCCTCCGGGCCGTGCAACAGCGGGACGAGACTGCCATCATCTATACCGCCACCGTGCGAGAGGCAGAACACCTGGCCCGCGTTCTGGAACTTTGGGGCTTCACCGTCCGAGCCTACCACGGCCGCATGTCCGCCCAGAACCGCGCCGATGTGGAGGAACTGTTCCGGGAGGACATCGTCAAGATCATCGTAGCCACCAAGGCCTTCGGCATGGGCATAGACAAGGCGGACGTACGCTACGTGATCCACTACGATATCCCTGGAGACCTGGAGTCGTACTTCCAAGAAGCAGGCCGGGCAGGGCGTGATGGCCGCCCGGCCTACTGCGTTCTCCTCTTCCATCACAGCGACCTGGGCACACAACAATATTTCATTCGGACGGCTTTCCCCAGCCTTTCGGAACTCCGCAGCCTTGTTCAAGTCCTGCAGATCCGTGCGGGACACGGGGAGGTCCTCCTGACCCGGCCAGAGGACCTGGCCCTGGAGTCCGGCGTGGACCTGGAGCGGCTGGACGTGGCCTTGCACCTTTTGGAAGAATCGGGCTTCGTCCACCGGTTGGCCAACTTCACCCTCCAGGCCAACGTGCTCCTGAACCGGAGCCTGCCTTGGCTCCAGGAGCGGCTTGCGGCGGACCAGGCATCGCTCCTCCGGCAATTGGCTGAGGGCCAAGGGCTCTCAGATGCTCGCGGGACGCCGCTGAACTTGCTGGAGGCTGCTGCGTCCCTCGGGGTGTCCCCTCTCCAGATTGACGCGCTGTTGACAAGCCTCTCGGCGAAGGGGTGGGCCGTGTACAGGCCTTGGGAGAGGGGATACGCGTTGAAAGTCCTCGGACAACCCGCCGATGGGGTTGAGACGACGCTCGGCCGCCTGGATGAAAGCCGCCTGAGACAACAACTCCGGCACAACCTAAAGCGCATGGTGCGCTACGCAGATCAACTCGGTCCAGGGGACTGCCGGCGAGCGTACATCCTCAAGCATTTTGGGGAGGAAGTCAGAGAGCATCCCTCTCCCTGCTGCGACCTCTGCGACCCCCAGATGGCCGTACCGTGGAAAGGGGTCCCCAGCGAAGAGATCGCCGCCCTTCCCCTCACCGTGGACCCTGCATACATGGTCTTACGAGCGGTGGAATGGAACGAGATCCTCCGCCGGGAGAGAGAACGCAGCCCGTATTCAGCCAACACCCTTGCGCAGATCCTCATGGGCGACGCCTATAGTGCCGTGCAAGCAGAGCCGGACCCGGTCCGGCGGGCGCAACGGCTCACGCGTCTGGAGGCATCTCCCTTCTACGGGGTTCTCCAAGGGATGCGAGGAGGGGCGAAAGCCATCATGCAGGTTCTCGGGCGGCTGCAGAGGGAAGGCTACATCCACCTGACAACTGTAAGGTTCGCTGCAGGCGACAGAGACGTAGAGTACGAAGCCCCAGCCCTAACGGAAAAAGGGAAGCGGCAGATCCAGAGCGGACAATATTTTGGCTGGTAACCCTGAGAGAAGCCCAAAGGATGGATCGGCCCCCTCCGCCCCTCCAGAAGCCGAGAAGAGACCGGAGCCTCCCTCCACATCAGGGCCTACCTCAAGGCTAGCCCCGGCGCGGCCGGTGGCGCTCCTCGCTGTCCAAGAGGATGGTCACAGGGCCGTCGTTTTCCAGGCGCACCTGCATCATGGCCTGGAACTGGCCGGTCTGCACTGGCACCCCTTCGCCCCGTAGGAAGGCCACGAAACGCTCAATGAGGGGCTCCGCCACCTCGGGGCGGGCGGCATGGGCGAAACTGGGCCGCCGGCCCTTGCGGGTATCGGCGTAGAGGGTGAACTGGGAAACGACCAACGCCTCTCCCCCCACGTCCAAGAGGGAGAGGTTGAACTTGCCCTCCTCGTCGGAGAAGACGCGCAGGTGCGCGATCTTCTGGGCCAGGTACTCGGCGTCGGCCTCCTCGTCCCCCTCCCGCACACCCACCAGGACGACGAACCCCCGGCCGATCTGGCCCACCGTCTCGCCGTCCACCAGGACGGCGGCATGGTTGACCCGCTGCACCACCGCTCGCATGATGTCCTCCAGCGCAAAGGATGTCAGGGACGGAGGCCCCGGGCCGCCCGCCACCAGGCTGCCACCCGCGCCGCTGGCAGCGCCTCCCGCCGGTGGCCATCCCGGCCCTCCATCGGCTCGGCGGCGAAGAGGGCGTTGACCACCGCCTCTTCCACCGCCTCAGCCACCGCCTGGAAGAGGAGCCCCAGGGCCGGATGGGCCTCGTTCAGGCAGGTGAGGGTGAAAGCCAGGTCGGGCGAGAGGTGCGGCATGCGCTGCGCCGTGGAAAAGGCGATGGCGAAGTCGCCGCTCGTGTGCCCTCCCCGGGAGCCCACACGGGCCAGGCCGATGCCGGCCCGCCGCGCCACGCGGCCCAGTTGCCGGGCCGTAAGGGGGGCGTCGGTCGCCAAGACCACCATCACCGAGCCGCCAGGCGGCGTGCCCTTCGGCGCGCCTCCCGCCTCCAGGAGCCACTGGCCCACCGGCAGGCCGTCTATCCGCAGGTCGCCAGGCCCGCCGAAGTTGGCCACCACCAGCGCCCCCACCGTGTAGCCCCCATGCTCCTCCGGCAAGCGCCGGGAACTGGTCCCCACGCCCCCCTTGTAGCCAAAGGCGCTCATCCCCGTGCCGGCCCCCACGTTCCCCTCTTCCACTGGACCGCTGCGGGCCCGGGCCAGGGCCTCCAGGGCGTGCTCGGGGCGCACGTGCCGGCCCCGCAGGTCATTGAGGAAGCCGTCGTTGCACTCCCCCACCACCACGTTGATGCTCCCCCACCCGAGGCCCAGGTCCGGGTTCCGCTCCAGTTCCCAGGCGATGAGGCCCTCGGCCACAGGGCCAACGCAGAGGGTGTTGGTCAGCCCGATGGGGCTTTCCAGGGTGCCCAGTTCCCGCACCTGCTCAAACCCCAGGGGCTTGCCGAAGCCGTTGAAGGTCTCCACCGCCGCCACCACCTTCTCGCGGAAGGGGTCACCCTCGTGGGGGAGGACCACCGTCACCCCAGTGCGGACCGGCCCCTGCCCTGGCACCAGGGACCCCTCCCCGCGGACGAGGGTGCAGTGGCCCACCCGCACGCCGGCCACATCGGTGATGGCGTTCCAGGGGCCCACGGGCAGGGAGCCAATGGCGATGCCCCAGTCCCGGGCCCTCTTCTTGCCCTCGCCCATGCACTCCCTCCCCCTGCCTACCAGAGGAGCGAAAGGCAGGTGACGCCGCCATCGGCCTTGCGGAACTCCGACATGGGGACGGTGAGGACTCGGAACCCCCGCTCCTCCAGGGCAGCGCGCACCCGGGGGTATCCCTCCGGCAGGATGGCCCACTCCCCGAGAGCCAGGCAGTTGGCGGCATAGGCCTCTTCCGGCGGGACGAAGATGACGTCCAGGCCCAGGAACTCTGGCCGCCCGGCCCGGTGCCCGGCAGCGAGGAGCATCCCCCGGCCGAGGTACGCGCAGCCCGTCATCAGGTGCAGATCGCCTTCCACGGGGATGGGAAGAACGGTCGCCCCGAGGGGTTCCAACGCGTCCCGCAACTGGGCCAAGCCAGCCTGGTTCGTGCGGGCCGACAGGCCGACGAAGACGCGCCGCCCCACCCGCAGGACATCCCCTCCCTCCAGGGTTCCAGGCGGCTGGATGTGGACCAGGCGCTTGTGGGGGGCAAGGGCTTCCTCAACGGCCGCCTCCTCTCCCCGCCGGCTGGGCGCGCCCGGCCGGCAGATGACAGCCACGTCCTCATAGAGGACGGCCAGGTCCTGGACGAAGCAGCCGTCCGGGAACCGCTCGTCGGGCGGGAGAACCGTCACCTCCACCCCGCAGGTGCGGAGCGCCTCCACATAGGCGGCATGCTGCGCCTGGGCCAGGGCCACGTCTATCTCGGGACGGGGCACCTGGCCCGTGAGGGCGCGGGCGAAACTCCGCCCGGGCGGCCGGACGAGGGCATGGCGGGGCCGCACGGAAATCTCGTCGTCGGCAGATCGCGCACCCATCACGCTCTCCCCCTCCTTCAGAGGCCCAGGTACCAGCGCATGACCTCGCGCCCAAACCAGAGCATCACCCACGCGCCCACCACCAGGAAGGGGCCGTAGGGCATGGCGGTGAAGGCCGAATACCTCCGCTGCACCAGCACCTGCTGCAGGAGCACCCCCAGCGCGGCCACGCCCCCCAGGAGGATCCCCAGCACCAGGGCGAACACCACCTGGGGGAACCCCACCGCAAGGCCGATGAAGGCCGCCAACTTCACGTCGCCCGCGCCGAAGACCACCTCCTGCAGGGGCCGCCCGCGCCGCCGGCTCACCAAGAAGCCGAAGAGCGCGCCCAGGAGGTAGATGCCGTACACAAAGGCGAACCCCAACGCGCCCCCCAGCCAGAACCACTGCGCCCCGCGGGTCGGGTGAAAGAGGCTCACGACCCCCGCCAGGGCCAGCGCCGGGTAGATCACCACGTTGAGGATGAGCCGGTGCTCCGCATCAATGACCAACACCAGGAAGAGGATCCAACTGTAGGCCAGGAGGACGGGCAGGGGCCACGCCCCTCCACCCCGACCAGAGAGGAACCAGAGGAAGACGAAGAGGACCACCGTGCTGGCCTCCACCAGGGGGTGCCGCAGGGGGAAATGGGCTCCGCAGCGGCGGCACCGACCCCGCCCCTGCACGTAGGCCAGGAGCGCGGACCACTGCAGGGGCGGCCGCACCCCGCCGCAGTAGGGACAGGCCGGTCCCCGCCACACCCGCTCCCGCTCCGGCAACCAGTCCGCCAGCACGTTCAGCACGACCCCTGCCAGGAACCCCGAGATGGCCACCAACGGTCCCATCGCCTCACTCCATTCCCAGTTGACAGCGCGGCGCCCCTTCGGTACAATGCCAGGCGCAGGCCCTATCTCAGGGAGGACCAGACCCCATGCCAAACCCATCCCCGGAGCAAGAACAGCGGGACCTCGCCTCGCTGACCCTCGCCCTCGCCTTCCTGGGGATGGCCCTGAGCCCCCTGACCGTGCCCTGGCTGGCCTTGCTGCTGAGCGCCCTCGTCCCTTCTGCCCCACCCTGGAGTGCCTCTGTGCTCGTGGCGCTCCTGGTCGGAGCCGTGGCAGGCCTGGGCGCCCAGGCCCTCGCCCGCCGTCAGGATCGGGCTTCCCCCCTGGCCTGGCCCGCCCCGTTCCTCCTGGCCGCCTGCGGAAGCCTCCTCCTGCGGCAGGCTCCCACCCGCCTCTACGGGCTTTCGGGCCTCCTGGCGCTCACGGCCTGGCTGGCCCTGCTCCTCTGGCTCCCGGCCGCGGCCCTCCGTTCAGAAAGCCATCCCCAGGCCTGGAAAGGGGGAGGAGGGCTCCTGCGCACAGCCACCTACGGAGCGGCCTGGCTCGCCTTCGCCACCGCCCACACCCTGGGGCCGCCCGCCATCCCCGCCACCTTCGCCAGCGCAGGGCTGCTTGCGGTGCAGGTCCTCTCCCTTGAGGAAGGGGAAACGCGTCCATGGGGCATGGGCGCGGCCATGGCCTGGGTGCAGGCTGGCGTGGCAGCCTGCCTCCGGGCCGCCGCCGTGGGCCCGTGGGTCGGGGGCGCGATCCACCTCCTCCTCTTCCACGCTGGCCTCACCCTGGAGGAGGCGGAAGGCCCGGCGGCCCTCCTCCTGGGCAGCGTGACTCCCGCGGCCGCGGCCCTCGTCCTCCTCGCCGTGGCCTCCTCCTGAACCCCAGAGGACCCCCTATCCCCCGTTCCCCTTCCCTCGCCGCATGCAGGGAGGAAAGGAGAGCCCGCTACAGGCGGGCGGGGTAGGGCGGGGTCAGGCAGAGCGCCTCACGGACCCGCCAAAGCCTCGCCCGCCTTCTTAGGGTCCGGCAAGTCCTTGGGCGCGAAGGCCGCCGGGAACAGTTCGGCCAGGCTGTACAGCCGGCGCTCCCCGGCCGCGCTCACCACCAGGACCGGCAGGTCCTTGCAGAACTCCCGCAGCACCTGGCGGCAGGCCCCGCAGGGGGTCGCCCCCGTGCGGGAATAGACCACAAGGGCGCGGAACTCCCGCTCCCCTTCCGAAACGGCCTTGAATACGGCGGTCCTCTCGGCGCACACCGTCAGGGAGAAGGAGACGTTCTCCACATTGCACCCGGTGTAGACCTTTCCCGACGCGCCCAGGAGGGCCGCCCCCACTGGAAACCGGGAGTAGGGCGCATGGGCCCGCTGGCTTGCATCCCGGGCGGCCTGCACCAGGCGATCCCAATCCGGTTCCTGTCCTTCCCCGGGCGACGCATGGACTGGCTTCGTCGTCATCAGGCTCTCCGCTCCACAAGGCCTCCTGCGGCTAGAACAGCAGGTTCAAGAGGCTGGAGAGGCGGGAACGGGGCTCCTCCTGCTCCCCGGCCACGGGCTCCTCCCCATCCTCGGGGGCCGAAGAGGCCTCGGGGGGAGGCTGGCGCTTCCGCACCCGCACCCGCCGGATGCGGCGCCCTGCCACGGCCAGGACCGTGACCTCCACGTCCCCTTCCACCACCTGGTCCCCCACGGCCGGGACCTGGCCCAACTTCTCGTACACGTAGCCCCCCAGGGTATCCGCCGCCTCGGACGTCAACTCCACCCCCGCCACCTTGTTCACGTCGTCCAGGGGCACGCGGGCATCAAAGACGAACTCCCCCTCCTGCCCCGGCAGGACCAGGGGCTCTTCGCTATCGTATTCGTCCTGGATCTCCCCCACGATCTCCTCCAGGAGGTCCTCAATGGTCACGAGGCCCGCCACCCCGCCGTACTCATCCACCACGATGGCCATGTGCACCTTCCGCCGCTGCAGGTCCGGCAGGAGTTCGTCCACCTTCTTCGTCTCCGGAATGAAATAGGGCTCCCGCAGGAGTTCCCGCAGGGGCACATCGGTGCGCCCGTCCCGCAGGTAGGGGAGCAGGTCCTTGGCGTAGAGGAGGCCCACGATGTTGTCAATGGTCTCTTCGTAGACCGGGATGCGGGAGTGGCCGGCCTGCATCAAGACGTCCAGCGCCTCCAGCAGGGGGGTGGAGACCTCCACCGCCACGATGTCAATGCGGGGGACCATCACCTCCCGTACCATGAGGTCGCCGAACTCAAAGATGCTGTAGATCATCTCCTTCTCGTCTTCCTCAATGACCCCCCGCTCTTCGCCCGCATCCACCAAGGTCTTGATGGCCTCCTCCGTGACCAGCGGGACCGCGCCGATGGGGCCGCCGCCCAGGAACTGCCCCAGGGCGTTCCCCACCCGCACCAGGAGCCCCACCAGCGGGGCCAGCACCGCCACCACCCCTGCGATGGGCCCAGCCAGGCGCAGCGTCAGGGCCTCCGCGTGGCGCACGGCCAGGCTCTGGGGCACAAGCCACCCGACCACCAGCACCAGGCCCGTGGCGACCGAGAGGGCCGCCGCCAGGGACACCCCCGGCAGCCACGGCCCCAGGAGCGCGCCGGCCACGGGAACCAGCCCCCTCGCCACCCCTGGAGCCCCTCCCCAGACGGCCAGGGCCACGGCCGCCATGCCCAGGGCCATCTGGCCCACCTCCAACGTCACCAGGAACCGCGCCGACTCCTCCACCACCCCGAGGGCGCGGACGGCCCTCGGGTCCCGTTCCTCGGCCATCTTTCGCAGCCGGGGGCGGGATACGTTCATCAGGGCGGCACGCACGGCGGCCAGGAAGCCGGCCAGCAGGCCCAGCAGGGCCACCGCCACCCAAAGGCTTGCCTCAGAACCGGTACTGCCAGGTTCCACGGACGCCTACTCCTCTCCTTCTTCTCCTTCCAGAGGCCGGAGGACCCTCTGCACCCGCGCCGGCACGCCGTAGGCCAGGGCGTAGGGGGGGATGTCCCGCGTCACCACCGCGCCCGCGACCGCCTT
>DAOTYM010000467.1:0-3674 GCA_034434775.1 Anaerolineae bacterium
AACTGACCTCCAGCCACTCCCGGACGCCGGGCGCCCACACCGCCACGTCGTACTTGATGGCCGCCGAGAAGGAGAGGTCGCCGGTGCACATCTGGACCACCCGGTGGGGGATGCCCAGCCGCCGGCAGACGTCCTCGGCGTTGTCCACCAGTTTTTCCAGTTCCTCCATGGAGGTCTCCGGCTCCACGAACTTGACCATCTCCACCTTGTCAAACTGGTGGCCCCGCTTGAGGCCGCGGGTCTCCTTGCCGGCCGACATCTTCTCCCGCCGCCAGCAGGGGGTGTAGGCCACGTGGTAGATGGGCAGGCTCCCCGGCGGGAGGATCTCATCCCGGTACATGTTGGTGACGGGGACTTCGGCGGTGGGGATGAGCCACAGGTCGTCCTCCACGTCGTGGTACTGATTGTCCTCAAACTTGGGCAGTTGTGCCGTGCCCACCAGGCACTCCCGGCGGACGACGAAGGGTGGGTAGACCTCGGTATAGCCGTGCTCCTTGATGTGCAGGTCCAGCATCCAGGTGATGAGGGCGCGCTGGAGCCGCGCCCCCAGCCCCTTGAGGATGTAGAAGCGGGTGCCAGCCAGTTTGACGCCGCGCTCAAAGTCAATGATGTCCAGCGCCTCGCCCAGTTCCCAGTGGGGCAACGGCTCAAAGTCAAACTCGCGGGGCGTGCCTTCGGTCCGCACCACCACGTTGTGGCTCTCATCCGGCCCCACGGGGACGGACGGGTCTGGCATGTTGGGCACTTCCAGTTGGAGGTGGTAGAGGCGCTCCTCCACCTCCCGCAGTTCGGCCTCCAGGGCTTTGATGCGCTCGCCGATCTCCCGCATCTCGGCGATCTTGGCTTCCCGTTCCGCCGGGTCCTGCAGGCGGCCGATCTCTTTGGAGGCCCGGTTCACCTGGGCGCGCAGGGTCTCCACTTCCTGAAGGAGGGAACGCCGCTTCGCGTCGGCCTCCAGGATCTCGTCAATGGGCGCGGTGGTGTTCAGTTTCTTGAGGGCTTCCTTGACCTCGTCGGGGTGCTCGCGGATGAACGCCAGGTCCAGCATGATCCCCTCCCGGTAGAACGCAGGATGCACGTCAAGCCTCCACAGGCGCGAAGAGGCTCCAACCTTCTCTCAATTTATAACACCCGGCCCACCGCGTGTCAAAGGGGGCAACCAGCGGGGAGCCTACAGGCCTGCAGCCTCCATCGCCAGGAGGATGGCCACCAGGAAGCCCCCCACCGGCACGATAACGGCCCAAGGGTTCACCTTCAGCCATTCGGGCAGGGTGAGGGTGCCCACGTTCCCCCAGAGGAGCACCGAGCGACGGAGGCGAGGGTAGGCCAAGGCAAACAGCCACGCGCCTGCCACTGTGCCCACAGCGCCGCCGAAGAGGGCATCCAGGTGGCCCTGGCCCAGCGCCCCGGCGAGAGTGCCGGGGCAGTACCCCAGCAAGGCAAAGCCCACGCCGAAGATGAGCCCGCCCAGCACGCTCGTGCCGAAGGACCCCGGCTTGGGGTGCAGCCGCACCAGGCCCAGGTCCCGCAGGGCGTAGACCCCGACCATCCCCACGAGGACCGCGCTCAACATCACCTTCAACACAGTGAAATCGGTGAGCAGAAGTTGCCCCAGGATGACTTCGTACCGGGTGACGCCGCCCTTCTGCAAGAGGAACCCGAAGGCAATGCCGGTCACCAGGCCCAGGACCAACTGGGCTGGCTCTGAGGTGCGCACACGCTTGAGCATTGTTCCCTGCCTCTAGAACAACAGGTGGGCCGTGAGGACCCCACCCACGAAGAAACAGATGGCCGCAAGCCAACTCCCGATCACCAACTGGAGGGTGCCGGTGATCCCGTGCCCGCTGGTGCAGCCGCCGGCCCAGCGGGAGCCGAACCCCAGCGCCACCCCAACTAGGAAAGCCGCTGCCCAGCGCAGGGGGACGCTCCCCCCAAACCGCTGCGCCCAGAGCGCTGGCACCACCTCCAAGGAGAACGTGCCCGAGAGGAGGGAGGAAGCAAAGGCCCCCAGGGCAATCCCCACCACCAACATCCAGCCCCAATCCACCTTCGGCACCACTTCCCGGAAGTAGGGCCGCAGGTAGACCTTCTCGCCCCGGAAGAGCCTCTCCAACATGCCCGCCGTCTGCGCGAAGGCTGTGGAGCAGCCGATGCCCCGGTCCGAGATCAGGAATGTGAGCCACGAAAGGATGCCGATGCCGGCCCCCACCACATAGGGGGACCACCTTGCCAGCGAAAGCCACTCCATCACCATCACTGTCACCTCCGCACGTGCATATCTCCAGGGTTGCCCAGGCGGAAGCCCAGGCCGAAGGCCAGGGCCCCAACGCCCAGGCACAGGACGCTGAGGGTGTTATCCAGTTCCGCCACGGCCATGAGGGCCGAGCCATCGCCCCGGAGGGCGAGGAGCGCCCACCCGACCAGAAGGGCCGCTGCCGTGGCAGCCGGGACCCAGCAGGCCGCCGCCCCCACCCAGAAGAGGACCTTGGTGATCCAGGTGGGCCTGACCGGCCACCCCCGGGTGCTCCACAAGGCTGCAGCCCCTGCGGCGCGGGGGAGAGCCCACAGCCCGGCCCCCAGGAGCCAGCCGCGTCCAAGCCCTGCCCCCAGGCCGGCCGCGGCCAAGATCCACCCCGGCAGGGCCACCGCTGCGGCCTGGGCCACCAGGCCCCAGAAGGCCTGCTGCCGCAGGCGTCTTCCGTACGCAGGCTCCTCCGACATGCTCCCACTCCTGCTTTCCACGCCTTGAGAGGGCGGAAGGAACGGGGGGCATTATACACCAGGCGGGGGAAACCCTCAAAGGGCTTCTCTCCACCCGGAGGCGTCATCCCATGGGCCGCGTCCCAGGTCCTCTACCCCCCGTCTCCCAGAGCAGAAGCCCCCCTCCAGCCAGGGGATAGAACGGGTTCCCTTCTGCGCATCTCAATGGCCTCTAGGCGATTCGCGGCGACCCTGCCCAGCCAAGCAAGGCCTTTGCCCTCCAAAGCCCGGAGTGGTACAATCCGCTGCGAAGGCCCCCCAAAGGGGGCCACCTTATCTGACAGGAGACTGCCCATGGATCGGACGGAGTCGTTGCTGAAAGCGTTGACGGAAGCGTCCGGCGTCCCAGGATACGAGGAAGAGGTCCGTCGGGTGCTGCGCGGGGTCTTGGAGCCGTTGGCTCAGATTGAACAGGACCGCCTGGGGAGCCTGATCGCCCGCTGCCCGGGCCAGAGCGAACGGCCACGGGTGGCCCTGGCCGCCCACATGGACGAGATCGGCTTCATGGTGCGCTCCATCACCAAAGAGGGGTGCCTCAAGTTCGTGCCCCTCGGGGGCTGGTGGGACCAGGTCCTGCTGGGCCAGCGGGTCATCGTGAAGACCCACCAAGGCGACATCCCCGGGATCATCGGAGCCAAGCCCCCGCACGTCCTGAAGCAAGAGGAACGGGCCAAGGTCGTCCCCAAGGAGGAGATGTACATTGACATCGGGGCGACCAGCAAGGCAGAGGCGGAGGCAGCCGGCGTCCGCTCGGGGGACCCGGTGGTGCCGGCCTCGGCCTTCGCGGTCATGGCCTCGGGCCGCGCCTACCTGGCCAAGGCCCTGGACGACCGCGTGGGCTGTGCCCTGATGGTGGAAACACTCCAAGCGCTCGCCCAAGAGGCGCTCCCCAACACCCTCTACGGTGTCGCCAC
>DAOTYM010000468.1:0-7891 GCA_034434775.1 Anaerolineae bacterium
GGACCTGAGTTACGACGACGCCTGCTTCGGCGAGGTGCGCGCCCAGTTCATCCCCAAACCCTACGACATGCCCAGCCTGCTCCGGAAGGTCCAGGAGATGCTGCAGGCTCACCGGGCCTGAGGGAGGTTGGGGTCTGTAGGGGCGATGCATGCATCGCCCCCATCCTGGGCGGACACAAGGCTTGCCCTTGCCTCTTTGTCTCCAACCCCACCCCTGAACCCCCTTCCCCGCGCGCGGGGAGGGGGTCCTGGCCGCTTCACCAGAAACCGCGCTCTCACACCGGGGCCATCAACGGAGGGTGGCCAGGAAAGCCTCCACCTCGGCCAGGGTGGGCGCGGTCTGGGAACCGCCGATCCCCCGCAGGGTCAGCGCGGCCACCGCCGCGGCAAACCGGCTGGTCCGTTCCAGATCCCAGCCGGCCAGCACCCCGTAGAGCACCCCTGCGTCAAAGGCGTCGCCGGCGCCGATGGAGTCGGTGAAGGCCGGCGGAGGCAGGGCCGGCTGCCGAATCGCCTTCTCTTCGGTCAGGAGGAGGGCCCCTTCCGCCCCCAGTTTGACCGCCACCAGGCGGGGCCCTTCGGCCAGGAGCGCCCGCGCCGCTTCCTCGGGCGTCGCCGCCCCGGTGATGGCCAGGGCCTCCGTCTCGTCGGTGAAGAGGATGTCCACGTACCGCAGGAGGTCCCCAAAGCACTGCCTCCAAGTCCCCTCCACCGGCACGAGGGGGAACTGGGTGTCCAAGGAGGTGAGGAGGCCCAGGTCCTTGGCCTTGCGGTACAGGGCTTCCGTGGGCTCCCCCCACACCTGGGGGTAGTGGAGGTAGCCGCCGCAATGGAGCAAGCGGCCCGCCCGCAGGCGCTCTTCCTGGGCGGGGGAAAGGGTGAGAGGCCAGGGGGCGTGGGTGGCCAGCCGTCCCGTCAGGGGGCGCTTGCGGCTCCCGAAGAGGAGCATGTAGATGCCGATGCCGGAAAGGGCCCCGGGCTCCACGGTGATGGCCTCCACCTCCACCCCCTCCTCCCGGAGGCGCTGGAGGATCCACCGGCCGAAGAAGTCGTCGGCCACGGTGGAGAGGAGGCTGACCCGCAGGCCCAGGCGGGCCAGGTCCACCGCGCCGTAGCCGATGGACCCGGCCGCCGTGAGTTCCACTGTGGCCGGGGCCGCCCATTGGAGGAGGGCCTCCAGGTCCCGCGGGGCTTCCCCGAGGATGATCAGGTCCACGTTGAGAGTCCCCACCGCCACCACGTCAAACCGTTTGTCCACCTCGGTCGCCTCCCCCAACAAAAGAGGAGACACGAGGCACGAAGAGAGCCTCCGAGGCCTCCAGGGCCTTCGTGTCCCTCTCGCGGGTTCCACGTCCCGCACGTGAAGATGCTAGCAGCCCATCGGATGGCCGTGCGTCCGTCCTCTCGCTCCCCCCATCCGGTGACAGCCCCTAATGGGTGCCGGGCGGGAAGAGCTGCATCCAGACCCGCGCGTACCTGGGGATGTTGGACCGCTGGCAGTCCGGGTTGATATCCCCCTGCTCCACGGCGCAGTAATAGGGCAGAAGTTGGGCCGGGAAGGTGGCTGGCACGGTGAAGATGGTCTCCTCCACCGAGGGGAGACGCACCACGTAGTCCATCATCTTGGCGATGTCCTCGTCGTCCTCGGTGACGAAGCCGATGGAAGGGGCCTTGAGGCCCACGGTGGCCTGGGCCACCTGGCGGAGCCAGGGGTATGAAGGGCCAGGCGGGGCGATGACCAGGGTGACGATGCGCTCGTCGGTGAGGCCCAGGGCCCCGTGGATGTGCCGGCCCGGGCACATGGCCTTGGCCGGGATGTGGGCCATCTCGTCAAACTTGAGGGCCGCCTCCTCTGCCGTGGCCAGGTTCGGCCCTCCCCCCACGGTGAGCACCGCGCGCGCGTGCTTGTACTGGCGGGCGATGCTCCGGCACCGGCCGTCCAGTTCCCCCAGGCGGGCCTCCAGCCAGTCGGGGATGCGGTTGAGTTGCTCCCGCAGCGCGGCGTAGTCGTGCCGGCCCGGCGTGGTCCGCTCCCCCAGTTCCAGGGCCAGGAGGATGCCAGCCGCCAGGCGGGTCGCGTAGTGGAAGGTGTCGGAACCGCCCGTGTCAAAGCCACCCTGGCAGACGATGGCGGCATCGGTGATGCGCGTCAGGGGGCTGTGGGGCACGGAGGTCACCGCCACCGTGTAGGCCCCCCGCTCGGCCGCCAGTTGGGCTGCCCGGTTGGAGTCCACCGTGCGTCCGCTGCCCGAATAGATGATGAACGCCGTCCGGGCAAGGTCCCAGTTCCTCTGGCTGACGAGGAACTCGGCGGAGTCCACCGAGTCGGCCTCCCAGGGGGTGAACTTCCAGAAGGCGGCTGCCGCCCCGATGGCCACGAACTGGGATGTGCCCAGGCCGGTGCCCACCACGCGGGTCACCCCGCGCCTCTGGATCTCGTCGGCAACGGCGGCAACCTGGGGAGGGATGGTCGCCAGCGTGTCCCGCAGGGCCTTGGGGATGTTCATGATGTCGTGGTACAGGTTGAACGGGTGGGCCGTCTTGGGCTCGGAGCCGAGGGCGATGTACATCACCGGCTTCTCGCCCGTGCCCTCAATGGCCCGTTCTCCCCGTTCGTCCAGCCAGTCCCATTCCTTGCGAGGTTCCACCCCTTCTTGCTTCTCAACAGTTCCCATGGCGTCTTTCCTCCAGAGCAACGTATGGTCGGGTTGTGCCGCCCCGGGCTGGTCGCCTAGGGCGCGAGCTTGGAGGAGGCGTTGGCCTCCCCGGCCGGTGGGCGCTGGGGCTGCCCCAGCGCGTACCGGAGGACCGTCTCGCTGTCCGCGGTGGCGCCGTCCAGCGTGGCTGCGATCTGCCCATCGCGCAGGACCAGGATGGTGTGGCACAGGCCGAGGACCTCCGGCAGTTCGGAAGAGATGAGGATGATGCCGGTCCCCTGGCGGGAGAGGTCGGCGATGAGGCGGTAGAGTTCAAACTTCACCCCCACGTCAATCCCCTGGGTGGGCTCCGCCAGGATCAGCACCTGGGCCTCCGAGGCCAGCCACTTGGCCAAGGCCACCTTCTGCTGGTTGCCCCCGCTGAGGCGCTGGCAGACCTGGTCCAGGCTGGGCGTCTTGATGTCCAGGCGCTCCACCCAGTGGCGGGCCAGGGCCTCCTCGCGGCCGCGGCGGATGTGCCCCAGGGAGGTCGCGAGGCGCGGCAGGATCGCCAGGGAGATGTTCCGCTTCACGCTCAGCGCGCCGATGATCCCCTCCGTCTTGCGGTCGTCGGGGATGTAGGCCATGTGGCCCACCAGGTCCTTGGGCGAGGGGGCGATCGGGGTCCCTTTGAGCAGGATGCGGCCGCTGCGCAGGGGATGCGCGCCGAAGAGGGCGCGGCCCAGTTCCTCCTTCCCCGAGCCAGCCAGGCCCGTGATGCCCAACACCTCCCCCTGCCGCAGGGAGAAGGAGATGCCCGCGAAGGCGGCGCCGTCGCCCAACCCCTCGGCCGAGAGGAGGACCGGCCCCAGGTCCGGGTTGCGGGGCGGGAAGGCCTCCGTCCACGGCCGGCCGATCATGTCGCGCACCAGGTCATCGCGGGAGATCTCCGCCACGGGCGCGGTGCGCACGTGGTGGCCGTCCCGCAGCACGGTGACCCTGTCGGCCAGCCGGAAGACCTCCTCCAGGCGGTGCGTCACGTAGAGGACCGTGATCCCCCGGCGCTTGAGGCTTTCCACCACCTCAAAGAGGGCTTCTTGCTCCTCCCGGTTGAGGGCTGCCGTGGGCTCGTCCATCACCAGGAGGGAACTCTCCCGCACCAGGGCCCGGGCGATCTCCAGGATCTGGCGCTGGCCGGCCTTCAGCCTCTCCGCTGGGACCTCCAGCGGGATGCCCTCCGCGTGGAGGAGGTGCAGCACCTCCTGCGAGCGCCGCTTCATCTCGGCGAAGTCCAGGCGGCCGCCGCGGGCCGGCTCCCGGCCCATCAGGATGTTGAACGCGGCGTTGCGGCCCGGGAGCCAGTTGAGTTCCTGGTAGATGGTGGCGATGCCAGCCTCCAGCGCCTCCCGGGGGTCGCGGGGGGCGAAGGGGCGCCCCCCCAGGCGCATCTCCCCCGCGTCCGGCCGCAGGGCACCAGAGAGGACCTTGATCAGGGTGGACTTGCCCGCGCCGTTCTCCCCCACCAGGGCGTGGACCTCCCCTGCTTCCAGGCTGAAGGAGACGTCCTTCAGGGCCTGGACGCCCGGGAAGGCCTTGCGGATGCCGTGGAACTCCAGTGCTGCCGCCATGTCTACCCCCTGAACCTACTTGACCACCTCTCTCAGGCGGTCCAGGGAAAGGGCCGCCACCAAGATGGCCCCAGAGATGATCTTCTGGGCGTAGATGGAGACGCCCAGGAGGATCAGCCCGTTGTTGATGGTGGTCAGGAAGATGGCGGCGATGAGGACGTTCTGGATCCGGCCGCGCCCTCCAGACAGGCTGATGCCCCCCAGGATGACGGCGGTGAGGATGGGGAACAGGAACTCCGCCCCCATGCCGCCGGTGGCCGACCCCATCCGGGCGGCCTGCATCGCCCCGCCGAAGCCGGCCAGGAGACCCGCCACCACGTACCCGATGAGGCGGAGCCGGTCCACGTGGATGCCCGAGAGCCAACTGGCCCGCTCGTTGTTGCCTATGGCGTAGGCGTGCGCGCCGAAGACGGTGTAGTTGAGGACGTAGTAGGCCGCGGCATAGAAGAGGAACAGGAGGAGCACCGGCACCGGCAGCACGGCCAGGTGTCCCCGGGAGAGGGGAGCCAGCCCCTGCATGGCCGGCCCGAAGATGGTCTGGCCCTTCGTGTACACGAAGGCGATCCCCTCCAGGGCGTACATCATGCCGAGGGTGACGACGATGCCGTTGATGCGCATCCGGGTGACCAGGAGGCCGTTGAGCAGGCCCACCGCCCCGCCCAAGAGCAGCCCGACGAGGACGGCCACCACGGGGGGCACGCCGGCATCCACGATGCTGCTGGCCACCAGCACCCCAGCCAGGCCCAGGATGGAGGCCAGGGAGACGTCCATGCCCGCCCCCATCAGCACGATGAGGGCCTCACCGATGGCGACGATCCCCACGATGGAGGCCTGGCGGAGGACGATCATCAGGTTGGAGAGGGTCAGGAAGGCCGGGGTGGCCAGGGTGAGGAACAGGCACCACAGGAAGAAGATGACGATGAACCCGTTCTCGCTGAGGAACTCTACTGCCTGCGCCCGCGTGATCTTCATGGTTCCCTGTCCTTGGGGAGGCTGGGGCTGCCCGGCGGCCTTTGGGCAGCCCCAGCCCGAGCGCTCGTTACTGCAGGTCTGCCTTGGTGATGACCTTGACCGGGACCTTGATGTCCCGAGGGACGGTGGACCCGGCCAGGAGCTTCACGATGCCCTGGGCCACCATCTCGCCGGTCTTGGCTGGCTGGGTATCCACGGTGCCGCGGTACATGCCGCCCTTCTTGATGAGTTCCAGGGCCTGCTTCTCGGCGTCAATGCCCACGATGATGGTCGTCTTGGGGTCCTTGCCCGCGGCTTCCAGGGCCTGCAGGGCGCCGTAGGCCCCCGCGTCGTTGATGCTGACCACCACCTGGATGTCCGGGTGGGCCTGCAGGGCCGTCTCCATGGACTTCAGGCCGAACTCCTGCACGCCTCCCAAGAAGCGGCCGACGATGGTGGCGTTCGGGGCCTGCTCCAGGAGGGCCTTCTCAATGTTGTCGGCGCGGACGACCACGTTGGGCAGGTCCGGGTAGTCCAGGATGGCGACCACCGCCTTGCCACCCAGTTCCTCCTTGATCAGTTTGCCAGCGTACTCGCCGGCGGCGCGGCCCAGGTCGGCGTCCTCAATGGAGATGCTGATGCCGTTGAAGGCGGACTCCCGGCCGGCGTACTGGACGATGAAGACGCCCTTGTTGGCCGCCTCCTGGAGGGCCGACTGGATGACCTTGGGGTCCAGGACGCAGATGGCGATGGCCTTGGCGCCCGCGGCGGTGAGGTTCTCAATGGCCGAGATCTGCTTTTCGGCCTTGGTCTCGGGGTCCACCAACTGCACCTTGAAGCCCCACTCTTCCAGTTTCTTGCGGGCGGAGTCGGCCACGGTGAAGTGGTACTCGGTGGCCATGGTGCAGGGGATGATGCCCACCAGGGCGTCGGCCACGTGGGCCTTCGCCGCGGCGATCTCCTGCTCGGTCACCGCCAGGTCATCCGCCGTCCCCATGCGGTCCGTCAGGATAGTGGGTTTCCCCCAGGGGACCGGGGTGGGGGTGGGCGGGACGGGAGTCGCGGTCGGCGGGACCGGCGTGGGCGTGGGTGGCACAGGAGTCGGCGGCACGGGTGTCGCGGTGGGCGGCACAGGTGTCGGTGGGACCGGGGTCGGCGTTGCCTGGGCGCAGGAGGTCAGCCCCACGAGCATGCCGACCAGCATCAGGACCAGCATCTTCTTGCCCATTTCTACCCCTCCTTGTTCTGAACGGACAGGATGCCCATAGGATGCTCAGCGCGCTTTGCGGCTTCTCTGTGGCCTCACGTGGGAAACGCCGAAGACTTGTCGCCTGGCCATCACCTCCTCTCCTGGAAATCTCCTTCGGGCAGGGAGGGCTGGCGGGATCACCCAGCCTTCCCTGCTCGCTGCAAAAGAGCCTCGGCTGTCTGCTCGTCGGTGACCAGTCCGGTGATGTACCGGCCGCGCAGGGCGCCGAGGAGCGGAACCACCTTCTCCGGGCCGCCGGCCACGCCGACGGCCAGGCGCGCCTGCCTCAGGTCCTCCAGTTCAATCCCCACCACGCGGTCCTCAAAGGGGGACCGGAGGGGCCGGCCCTCCAGGTCAAAGAAGCGGCCGCAGATGTCCCCGGCGACGGGCAGGGCCTGGAGGACCTCCATTTCGGCGCTGGGGATGAGCCCTGCCCTGGCGTAGATGAGGTCGCTTTCCAGGGAGCCCAGGCCGACCATGTAGATGTGGGCGGTGCGGGCCAGTTGGAGGGCCTCGGCCACGGGGGGTGTGGCGAGGATGGCCTCGGCCGTGGTCCCCTCGGGGAGGATGGCCGGGGCGTGGATGATGAAGACCTGGGCGCGGAAGGCCTTGGCCGCCTCGCGGGCCAGTTCGGCGAAGTCCACGTCCAGGGCCTGGTGGCCGATGCTGCCCATGGCCTGAGTCAGGACCACGTTGGCAACAGGCTTGTGGCGCAGGGCGTGGACCATCTCCCGCAGGGTGCGTCCGGCGCCGATGCAGACGCGGTGGCCCGGGGCCACCACCTCCTGGAGGAGTTCTGCGGCTGCCCGCCCCACGACCTTGCGGATGAGGTCCGCCCGCTGGCTGAAGGTGGGCACGACGCGGACCTCCCGCAGGTGGGGGAAGCAGGCCCGGAGGCGCGCTTCCAGATCGGTGGCCCGGCGGTCCGGGTCCACCACGCGGATCTGGACGATGCCGGCCTCCCGGGCCTGCCGCAGGTAGTGGGAGACCTGGGAGCGGGAGACGCCCAGGCTGCGGGCGATCTCCTCCTGGGTCTGGTCCTGTTCGTAGTAGGCCCGGGCGACCTGGAAGAGCAGTTGGCTGCGGTTGCGCTTCATCTCGGGTTTCACAAATGTGAATTCACTTCTGTTACTATTATACCACGCAATGAGGCGGTTGTCAAGTCCTGAAGAGGAGGCACACAGGGTTGACTCGTTTTTACAAAGGGAAGACCTTAACGGCTTTTCCGGACGCTAGATGGCACGCCAGGAGGCGTGCCCTACGGTCTGTCACACCGGAAGGCTGTTCAGAGTTCTGTAAGAATGAGTCAGCCCTGCCCTGGCTTCGGGGCCTCCTTGACCTCTCGGCCAGCCACGTGATAGAATCCCCTGGAGGCAAGGCGCATGGCGGAAGACCAAGCCAAGTTCACCATTGAGCACCTGAACTTC
>DAOTYM010000469.1:0-2529 GCA_034434775.1 Anaerolineae bacterium
GGGGTCCACGTGCCTCCAGAGGCCCGTATCGGGGCTGCGGAAATCCGGCACGCCGGAGGGGGTGCTGATGCCCGCCCCCGTGAGGGCGACCGCGTGGCGGGCCTGGCGCAGGAGCCGGGCCGCCTCCCGCACGCCCCGCTGCAGGAGTTCGGAAAGGCCCGGGGTCAGGGTGTCGGAGGTCTCCATGTCCACAGGTCTGGCCTTTCGTCCTGGGGAAACGCGGCCAGCCGGTGTGCCTGGCGCGTCGGCTCTGGGAGCCGCGTCCCCCTGCAACAAGATAAGATGAACTGGATGGCCCAGTCCAGGTCCACCCGGTGGCCCACAGAGACGTACACCGGCTGCACCCCGGCCCTGGTGCGCACGGCCGCCCCGACGACCTGCCCATCGGGCGCGAGGAGGAGGACGTGGCTCCCTTGCTTCTCCGGGAGGGGCCCGGCGGGGGTGCCGAAGAGGCGGCTCTTGGCGCAGCCGATGGTAGGGCGGTCCAGGAGCACGCCCAAGTGGCTGGCCAAGCCCAGGCGGCGCGGGTGGGCGATGCCCTGCGCGTCGCAAATGAACAGGTCCGGCTCGGTGTGGAGGCACTCCAGGGCCTTCAGGACGACGGGGAGTTCGCGGTAGGCCAGGAGGCCAGGGATGTAGGGGAAGGTGGCTGGGGCGGTGGCGGAGGTCCACGTCTCCACCGTCAGGTCCGGGTACCGGAGGACGGCCACCGCAGCGCGGGCCTGGTCCTCGCGCACGCTGACGTCAATGCCGGCCACCCAGCGCACCTGGAGCGGCTCACCCTCCGCCACGACCTGCCTGGCGAGGCGCTCCTGCTGGGCGATGGCCTCTTCCGGCGTCTGAGGCCACGGCGGGACCGGAGGGATGTACATGGGCTCTCCTTCCCTGGCTCATGCCCCGGTGTGGAACAGCCGGCGCGCCAACTCCCTGACCTGCAGGGCGTAGAGGCTCTCCGGTTGGGCGATGGCGATGGGGGTGTGGGCGACGAGGGCCTCCTCGGCCAGTTCTGGGACCGCGACGATGAAGAGGGCGTCGCGGCCGAGGGCTCGCTCCACGTCCGGGGCCCGGATGGACACGGCCTCGCGGGTCCGGTTCACCATGGCCAGTTCCGCGTGGCTGTGGTCTGGCAAGAGCGAGGCCAGCCGCTGCCACCCCTCCTGGAGCAGGATCAGGCCCAGGCGGGTGGATTCGGAGACGAGCACCATCCCATCGGCCTGCCCAAGCAGGGCGCTGGTGGGGAGGTGCAGGGCACATCCCAGGTCCAACACCAGGACCTCCGTCAGGCTGGCCAGCAGGCTGCGGAGCGCTTCCAGGTCTGCCGCGTTCTGCAGCAGGCTGGGGACGCAGCCGGAGGCGGGGCTGGGCAGGACCCGCAGGTTGCTCGCCACCTCCACGAGGAGGGGTTCCAGCCGGCGGACGGAGAGGTCGGGCGGTGCCGCGCTGAGGAGGGCGTGCACGCCCTGGCTGGGCTCCACGTCCAGCATCTGCATGGAGGCCAGGGGGGCAGTGCTCAGGTCGGCCAGGATGACGGCCTGGCCGTCGTGGGCCAGCAGGCAGGCCAGGTTGACGGCGAGGGTCGTGGTGCCCACGCCGCCCTTGGTTCCGACCAAGGCGAGGGTCTTGCCTGGGGGCCGCTGGGTCCCGGCCTGGCTCAGGCTGGCCCGCAAGAGGAGCGCCTTGACCCGGCTCACCAGTTCGTGGGGCAGGAGGGGCTTGGTGATGTACTCGTCGGTGCCGGAGCGGAACCCGCTGACCTTGTCCTTCACCATGGAACGGGCCGTGAGCATGATGACCGGGACGGTGGCGGTCTGGGGGTTGGCCCGCAGGCGGCGGCAGACCTCGTAGCCGTCCATGCCGGGCATCATGATGTCCAGGATGATGAGGTCAAAGCGCTCGTGGCGCACGAGGGTCAGGGCCTCCATGCCGTCGGCGGCCGTAGTGACCTCAAACCCTTCGCGGCGCAGGGTGTAGCCGATGAGTTTGAGGGCGGAGGGGTCGTCATCCACCACCAAGATCTTCGCGGCCACTGCGTGCACCCTTCGGCAAGGCGTCGTACGGTCCCCCCGGACCGACCGGGGCACTCCCTGTACAGGGATGGTAGCACAAATCATGCCAGTTGGCAAAGCGGGGTGTAGGGGCGATCCATGCCTCGCCCCCACTTGCCAACGCCGTCCACAAATGGAGGAACGGATAAACGAGCCGCTTGCGCCCGCACGGGGTCCATTCGTTTATTCGTTGGCCATTCGTTGATGGCTCCCTTCACGGATGGGGCGATCCATGGATCGCCCCTACAGGCAGGTTTTGCGGCTGCAGCGCTGGGCCTGGGCGGTTTGGTGGCTCCTCCGGTGCGTGGTATAATGCGGCCCGCATCCAAGAACGCACCCATCTCGGAGGTCTCCTCTATGGTCTTTGACGTCTGGAAGGTCCTGCTCACCCTCCTCGTGGGCCTCGTGGCAGGGGTCATGAACACCTTCGCCGGCGGCGGGTCGCTCCTGACCCTGCCCCTCCTCATCTTCCTCGGCCTGCCCT
>DAOTYM010000470.1:0-10761 GCA_034434775.1 Anaerolineae bacterium
CCCACGCCGGAAGGCACCCTGCACTGGGTCCCCCGCAGCCAGGTCCTGGGCCTGGACCTGGTGGAAGACCTGCGGGAACTCCTGCCCCGGCTGTGGGCGCACCCGCCCGAAGCCCCGCCTTTCTTCGGGCGCTCTTTCTACGATGAGGATAACCGTTGGGTGATGGAGTGGAACGTCTCCTTGTGAGGGGACGTCCCTGCCGCACCATATCCACATTCCGCGACTTGCGAGGATAGGAGGCACAACCTCATGGCTCACAAACTCATGATCCCCGGTCCTGTGGACATAGATGAGGAGATCCTGGTGGAGATGCGGTCCCCGGCCATGCCCCACTACGGGGATGCCTGGGTGCGCATCTACACCGAGACGGTCCAGGGCCTCAAGCGCCTCTTCCACACCCAGAACGACCTCTTCCTCTTGGTGGGCCCGGGCTCCGCGGCCCTGGAGGCGGCCATGGGCTCGGCCGTCGGCCCCGAGGACCGCATCCTCATCCCCAGCAACGGCTTCTTCGGCGGCCGCCTGCGGGAGGTGGCCTCGGCCCTCCGGCTGGACGTGGTCCCGCTGGATGTCGCCTGGGGCCAGCCTCTGGACCCGGACGCCATCCGCAGTCTGCTCCGCAAGGATGGGTGCATCCGGGCCGTGGCCGTCGTCCACCACGAGACGTCCACCGGCGTCCTGAACCCCCTGCAGGAGATCGCCCGGGCTGTGAAGGAAGAGGGGCGGCTCCTCATCGTGGATGCTGTCTCCTCCCTGGGCGGCTTGCCGCTGCCAGTGGACGACTGGAAGGTGGACCTGTGCGTGACCGTCTCCAACAAGTGCCTGGAAGCGCCGCCGGGCCTGGCGCCTATCTCCGTGAGCGAGGCAGCCTGGCAAGCCATTGAGGCCAACGTCGCCCATTCCCGCTCCTGGTTCCTGAACCTGGCCACGTGGCGTCGGTACCTGCGGGAGTGGGGCTCCTGGCATCCGACCCCCACGACCATGCCAACCCAGGTGGTGCTGGCCCTGCATCGGAGCGTGCAGCGCCTGGTAGGGGAGGGGGATGAGGCCCGCTTCGCGCGGCACCGTGCCGCGGCCGAGGCCGTGCGCCAGGGCATCCGGGCGCTGGGCCTGCGCACTTTCATCCCGGACGAGATTGCCTCGCCCCTCGTCACGGTCATCGCGGGGCGGGAGGGTGCCCCGGCCGATGGCCTGCGGCGCTACCTCCTGGCCAAGCACGACATCCTGGTTGCCGGCGGCCTGGAAGACCTGGCTGGGCGCATCGTGCGGGTGGGGCACATGGGCCGGGCCACGTCCCGGGAGTACGTAGAGGCGTTCCTGGCGGGGGTCCGGGGGTGGGTGGAGGCTGGCTGTCCGGAGAGCGTGTGAGGCGACTGTGGCCCGGATGAAGGACGCTCACGGCAGTCCCTGCATCGGACGCGTTGCCATGGCACAAGGAGCGTTTCCCTCCACGTTCCGCGCCCTGCGCCACAGAAACTTCCGCCTGTTCTTCTTCGGCCAGATGATCTCCCTCGTCGGGACGTGGATGCAGACCATTGCCCAGCAGTGGCTGGTCTACCGGCTGACGGGGTCGGCGGCGATGCTGGGCATGGTCAACTTCATGGCTGTCTTGCCGCTCGTGCCACTCTCGCTGTGGGGTGGCTCGCTGGCCGATCGCTTCCCCAAGCGCTCCATCCTCGTGTTCACCCAATCGGCCATGATGGTGCAGGCCTTCATCCTCGCGGCGCTCACGTGGACGGGGGGCGTGCAGGTGTGGCACGTGCTCGTGCTGGCGCTGCTTCTGGGCGCAGTGGGGGCCGTGGACGTGCCGACCCGGCAGGCGTTCATCGTGGAGATGGTCGGAGACAAGGAAGACCTCTCCAACGCCATCGCCCTGAACTCGGCCATCTTCAACGGCGGGCGGGCCCTCGGGCCAGCGGCGGCAGGAGCGATCGTGGCCACCATCGGCGAAGCGGGGGCCTTCTTCATCAACGGGGTCACCTTCATCGCCGTCATCGCTGGCCTGCTCATGATGCGGCTTTCGGCCTCGCCGCGTCCTCCGCAGCCGTCCAGGCTCGGCGCGCACCTACGGGAGGGGATGCGCTACGTCTGGGGCCACCAGGTGGTGACGGTCTTGCTGAGCCTCGTGGCCATCTCGGCGTTCCTCTCCATGCCCTATAGCACCTTGTTGCCAGTCTTCGCCCACGATGTGCTCGCCGAGAGCGCCCACCCCGTCGTCGCGCTCCTCTGCGGTGGGTCCAGCGCGCCCTTCACGTGCCGGTCGCCCGATGCGCTGATCTACGGGATGCTCATGGCGGCGTCCGGCGTAGGGGCCGTGACCGGCGCCCTGTTCGTGGCCTCCCTGCCCAGAGGGGCGCGGCGCGGCCGGTGGCTGACGGTGAGCAACCTGTGCTTCCCCGCCCTGCTGGTGGCGATGGCGCTCTCTCGTTCCTTTGCCCTCTCCTTGCTCCTGTTGGTGGGCATCGGCTTCGCCTTCGTGACCCAGAACGCTCTGGCCAACACGCTGATCCAGATCACCGTGCCCGATAGCCTGCGGGGGCGGGTGATGAGTTTCTACTCCCTCATGTTCCAGGGGATGATGCGGTTAGGGGGCATGCAGGCTGGCGCGGTGGGCGACCGGTGGGGCGCGCCCACAGCAGTGGGCGTGGGGGCGGCAGCGTGCCTTGCATACAACCTGTGGGTCGCCTGGCGGTATCCGCGCCTGCGCAGGATGGCCTGAGGCGGAGGGCGTCTGCCCTGGCCGCCTCAGTTCGCCCCTCAGGGCTATCTGTGATATAATGCCCCTTGCCTTTCCAATCCCAGCCTGGAGGCGTGTATGGACCCGGTCATCTTCCGCATTGGCCCTCTGGCCGTCCGCTGGTACGGCGTCCTGGTCGTCACGGGCGTTCTGGCGGCCGCGTGGCTTTCCACGGTGGAGGCCCGCCGCCGGGGCGAAGACCCGGACCACGTCTGGAATGCCCTCAGCCTCTGCCTCATCCTCGGCATCCTCGGCGCACGGCTGTACCACGTCTTCTCCAGTTCCTCCCTCACCGGCATCGGGTGGGCGTACTACCGCGAGCACCCCATAGACATCATCGCCTTTTGGAAGGGGGGATTCCAGGGGCTGGGGATCTTCGGCGCCATTATAGGGGGCATCGTCGCCCTCGCCATCTACTCCTACTGGGCCAAACTGCGCTTCGTCCGCTGGCTGGACATCGCCGCCCCTGGCGTGCTCCTGGCCCAGGCCATCGGGCGGTGGGGCAACTTCTTCAACCAGGAACTCTACGGCAAGCCCACCGACCTCCCCTGGGCGATCTACATTGATCCAGCCCACCGCCTGCCCGGCTACGAGCAGTTTGAACGCTTCCACCCCACTTTCCTCTACGAATCCCTCTGGAACCTGGCCATGTGCCTGCTCCTCCTGTGGATCGCCCGCCGCTTCGCCCGGTGGCTCATGGAAGGCGATGTGTTCCTCCTTTACTTTGTCTTCTACTGCACCGGGAGGACCTGGGTGCAGACCCTGCGCCTGGACCAGTGGATCGTGGGCCAGGGCATCCCCCTGGAGCAGGTCTTGGCGGCTGGACTGGCCCTCCTCGCCGCGGCTGCCATCGTGCTGCGGCACTATGTGCTCCCCCGAAGAGGGGCCGGGGATGCTCCTCCGCCAGGGCCAGAGGCCACGGCCCCGGCGGAAGAGGCCCCCGAGGAGTAGCCAGGGAGCCACGGTTCAAATCGGTGCCCATGGAGGGGCGATTCACGAATTGCCGTAAGGTAGGGGCGATTCACGAATCGCCCCTGCCCAGGCGAATGTGGGCAGTGCAGGTGAGCCTGCGCGTTGACAGGCCAGGTGCGGACCGGTATAATGGCAACGGGCGCACGGCGAAGTTCGTCCGTCCCCCGGTGGAAGTCCGAGACCCCTACAGTAAGGAGGTGTGAGGCCATGACGGTGGAAGCCAAGTTCCTCGGCCATGCCGCGGTGCAGGTCAAGGCGGGCCAGACGGTGATCCTCATTGACCCCTTCCTCACCGGGAACCCCCAGGCGGTGGTAAAGCCCGACCAGGTCAAGGCCGACGTCATCGTGGTCACCCACGGCCACGGTGACCACCTGGGCGACGCCGAGGCCATCGCCAAGCGGACCGGCGCGCTGGTCATCGCCAATGCCGAGATCGCCGGCTACCTGAGCAAGAAGGGGGTGAAGGCCCACGCCCTGCACATCGGCGGCGGATACAACTTCCCCTTCGGCCGTGTCAAACTGACCATCGCCCACCACGGCTCCTCCCTGCCCGACGGCTCCTACGGGGGCAACCCGGCAGGGGTGCTCCTCTACCTGGAGGGGAAGACCATCTACCATGCCGGCGATACCGGCCTCTTCTACGACATGAAGCTCATCGGCGAGGAGGGGGTGGACCTGGCCTTCCTGCCCATCGGCGACAACTACACCATGGGCCTGGAGGATGCCCTGCGGGCCGTGAAGTTGATCCAGCCCAAGGTGGTCATCCCCATGCACTACGATACCTTCCCGGTCATCCCCGAGGACCCGCACAAGTTCGCGGCGCGGGTGGCTGCAGAGGTCCCCGGGGTGCAGTGCGTGGTGCTTCGGCCGGGCGAGTCCTTCGCCCTGCCCTGAGGCACAGGGGCAAGTCGCCAGCCGTCAGCGAGTCGCCCGCGGCTTCGGCCCCGGGCAACCTGCTGGACGGCTGGCTTCTTTAAGGCGCTTCGCGCGAAATAGCGCGAGTTTGTGCCCTTTTTGACAAACCCTCGGAGGTGTGCTACAATGCCCCTGGCCTGAAGCCCGTTCAGTATCCGGGCGGCGGAGGCAAAGGGGCTGC
The DNA here is from genome assembly GCA_034434775.1 of Anaerolineae bacterium. GTDB lineage: Bacteria > Chloroflexota > Anaerolineae > DTPP01 > DTPP01 > DAOTYM01. The sequence goes on from DAOTYM010000470.1 coordinate 4,803, forward strand.
CGCCCTTGGGAACGGCTCTGGAGGCCAGACATCCAGCCAGGCATTGGTGCGCTCAGGGAGGAGTTGGATAGATGCCGATAGACTATCTCCCCATTCTGGTCCTCCTGGCAATCTCCTTCGCCTTCGCCGTGATCGCCCTCGTGGTCCCCTCCGTCCTGGGACCCCACAAGCCCGAGAAGAACAAACTCTTCACCTACGAGGCTGGCAAGATCCCCTTTGGCAGTCCCTGGGGCAAGCCCTTCTCCGTCAAGTACTACCTGACGGCGGTCCTCTTCATCCTCTTTGACATTGAGGTGGTCTTCCTCTACCCCTGGGCGGTGCTCCTGCGGCAGTTGCGCCTCTTTGGGCTGGTGGAGATGGCCATCTTCGTCCTCATCCTCCTGGTGGGCTACTACTACGTCTGGCGAAAGGGGGCCTTTGAATGGGACTAGAACAGAAACTCCCCGAAGGCTTTGTCCTCACCACCACCCTGGAGAAGATGATCAACTGGGGGCGCAAGTACTCTGTGTGGCCCCTGACCTCTGGCCTGGCCTGCTGCGCCATTGAGATGATGGCCACGGGCATGTCCCGCATGGACATCGCCCGCTTCGGCTCGGAGGCCTTCCGCGCCTCCCCCCGCCAAGCCGACCTCCTCATCGTCTCCGGCCGGGTCTCGCAGAAGATGGCCCCGGTGGTGAAGCGCCTCTACGAGCAGATGCCGGAGCCCAAGTGGGTCATCGCCATGGGGGCCTGCGCCTCCACGGGGGGGCCCTTCAACAACTACGCCATCGTCCAGGGTGTGGACAAGATCATCCCCGTGGATGTCTACGTGCCAGGGTGTCCCCCGCGCCCCGAGGCGTTGCTCTACGCCCTGATGCAACTGCAGAAGAAGATCCAGGAAGAGCGGTTCAGCGACTACGCCTGAGGCGCGAGGGGCAGAGAAATCACGAATGACACGAATGGAACGAATGGCACAACACGGGACCGGAAGGGACTTGCCATTCGTGGGGTTCGTGATTTGCAGCAAGGGTGGGCTATGAGCGAGGGCGATCTCACGGTTGCGAAGTTGAAAGAGCGGTTCCCCGAGGCGGTGCTGGGGGTATCCACCTTCCGGGACGAGACCTCGGTGACCATCGCCGCCGACAAGGTGGTGGAGGTCTGCCGCTTCCTGCGGGACGAGCCGGCGCTTCAGTACAACATGCTCACGGACCTGACGGTGGTGGACCGGCTGGGGCTGGGCCTCTCGCCCCGCTTTGAGGCGGTCTATTACCTCACCTCCCTGCCGTACCGCCGGCGCATCCGCCTGAAGGCCCCCATCCCCTCGGACCCGCCGGCCATTGACTCGGTGACCTCCGTCTGGCCGGGGGCCAATTGGCCGGAGCGGGAGGCCTACGACCTGATGGGCGTCACCTTCCGGGGGCACCCGGACCCGCGCCGCATCCTCCTGCCCCACGATTGGAAGGGCCATCCCCTGCGCAAGGACTACCCTCTGGGGGGTGAGCCGGTGGAGTTCACCGTCAACGCCGACGACCCTCAGGTCGCGACCTACGGGGAGCAAGTCCTGGAGGCCCCCTCGCCGCCGCCGGACAAGCCCCCCTGGTTCGGCGACGGGTCGGAGACGCTGATCATCAACGGCGGCCCCCAGCACCCAGCCACCCACGGCGTCCTGCGGGTGGTGGCAGAACTGGATGGCGAGACGCTGGTCAACGTGGCGCCGGACATCGGCCACCTCCACTCCGGCTTTGAGAAGACGGCCGAGCACCGCACCTACATGCAGTTCGCCGTCTACCCCGACCGCATGGACTACGTGGCGGCCATGAACAACAACCTGGCCTACGTCATGGCCGTGGAGAAACTGGTCGGGTCGGAGGTGCCCAAGCGGGCCCAGTACCTGCGGGTCATCCTCTGCGAACTGCAGCGTCTGGCTGCGCACCTCATCTGGATCGGCACCAGCACCCTGGACCTCTCCGGCACCATCATGAGCCTCCTCCAGTACGCGTTCCGGGACCGCGAGATGATCCTGGACATCTTTGAGATGGTCTGCGGGGCACGCATGACCACCAGTTACTTCTGCGTGGGGGGGTGCCGCTGGGACGTGCCGCCCAAGTTTGCAGAGGCGGTGCGGGACTTCCTGAAGATCTTCCCCAAGCACCTGGCCGAGTACGAGGCCATGCTCACCCACAACCCCATCTACCGCTCGCGGCTCGTCGGCATTGGCAAGATCACGGCGGAGGAGGCCATCGCCCTGGGCGTGACGGGGCCGGTGTTGCGGTCCACCGGCGTGGCCTACGACGTGCGGAAGGTCTTCCCCTACTCCAGTTACGAGGACTTTGACTTCATCGTGCCCACGGGCACGACGGGCGATTGCTGGGACCGGTACCTGGTGCGCCTGGAGGAGATGCGCCAGAGCCTGCGCATCATCCAGCAAGCCTTGGATAACCTCCCGGACGGCCCGGTGAAGGACCCCAACCGCAAGCTCTCCCTGCCACCGCGGGCGGAACTGGAGACCAGCATAGAGGCCCTCATCCACCACTTCAAACTGGTGACGGAAGGGTTCAAGCCGCCCGTGGGGGAGGTCTGGGCCAGTGGCGAGAACCCCAAGGGGGAACTGGGCTTCTACCTGGTGAGCGACGGGAGCCCCCAGCCGTATCGGTGCCGCATCCGGGGGCCCTCGTTCTACAACCTCCAGGCCACCGAGCGCATGGCCAAGGGGCACATGCTCTCGGACCTGGTGGCCATCATCGGCTCCATTGACATCACCCTGGGAGAGGTGGACCGCTAGGGGGCTGGACCGCTGCGGGTCCTGCTCCTTCTCGTGGAGGCGGGTGGCGGATGGCGAAAGGCGTGCTTTCGGACAAAGCGGTGGAGGCGATCCGGCAGGCCCAGGCCCGGTACCCACATCCCCGGTCGGCCCTGATGCCCGCGCTGCACATCGTGCAGGGGGAACTGGGCTGGCTGCCGGAGGAGGCTTTGGTCCAGGTGGCCGGCCTCCTGGGGCTGACGCCGGCCGAGGTCCTCTCGGTGGCCAGTTTCTACACCATGTACAACCGGCGGCCGGTGGGCAAGTACCTCATCCAGGTCTGCACCAACGTTTCCTGCTCCCTCCTGGGGGCGGAGCACCTCCTGGAGCACATCAGCCGCAAGTTGGGCATCGGCGTGGGCGAGACGACGCCCGATGGCCTCTTCACCCTGGTGGAGGTGGAGTGCCTGGGCTCGTGCGGCACCGCGCCGGTGATGCAAGTGAACGAGCGCTACTACGAGCAGCTGACCGCGGCCAAGGTGGACGCGATCTTGGACGAACTGGCCAGGCAGCGCTGAGGCACGGGGGGAGCGAGATGCCTGCGGAACACGAGGCGGTGTTGGAGGCGCTGGCCCAGGCCATGGACCGGGAACGGGAGGCCCGGGCCTTTTACCTGGGGGCAGTGGATCGGGTGTCGGACCCCCGCGGCAGGGACCTCCTGCAGCAACTGGCCGACTTTGAGGCCTACCACTACCGGAACCTGGCGGCCTACCGGGAGGCCCTCCTGGCGGGGAGGGAGCCCGAGCCCTACGTGGGGCGGGAACTGCGGCCGAGCCTGGAAGGCGGGAAGGCGACGCGCCAGGCGACCAACCTGGAGACGGTGGCCGACATCCTCACGGCGGCCATCGGCGCGGAAGAGTCCGCCCGCGCCCGCTACGAAGCCTGGGCTGCCGAGGCCCAGGTGCCGGCCGTGCAGGCCCTCTTCCGACGCCTGGCCCATGAAGAGGCGGTGCATGCCCGCATCCTGAACGACGAGTTCTACTCCCTGAGCAACCGGGGCGTCTGGCTCTGGGGGGATTGAGGCAGGCGGGGAGCCGCGGCAGGGCCTTCGGGCTTCCCGCGGCGCGCGAGGCTCGCAAGGTAAGGGATCGTCTATGGCGGAACCGATTCTCCTGCGCAACGTTGGGGTGCCCAACGCACACGAAATAGAGGTCTACGAGGAACGGGGCGGCTACCAGGGCCTGCGCAAGGCCCTGCAGGAGTTCCAGCCAGCCCAGTTGGTGGACCTGGTGAAGGCCTCTGGCCTGCGGGGACGGGGCGGCGCGGGCTTCCCGGCCGGCGTCAAGTGGTCCTTCCTGCCCAAGGGCGTGTACCCCCGCTACCTCGTCTGCAACGCCGACGAGGGGGAACCGGGGACCTTCAAGGACCGCGTCCTCATGGAGAACGACCCTCACGGCGTGGTGGAGGGCATCATCATCGCCTCTTACGCCTGTGAGGTGGAACACGCCTTCATCTACATCCGCGGGGAGTTTGACCTGGCGGCGCGCCGCTTGGAGCACGCCATCGCCCAGGCCTATGCGCGCGGCTACCTGGGCAAGAACATCCTCGGGAGTCCCTACAGCCTGGAACTGACGCTCCACCGGGGGGCGGGAGCCTACATCTGCGGCGAGGAGACTGCGCTCCTCACCTCCCTGGAAGGGGACCGGGGCCACCCCAAATTGAAGCCCCCCTTCCCGGCCAGCGAGGGCCTCTACCGCAAGCCCACCATCATCAACAACGTGGAGACCCTCTTCAACGTCCCCTTCATCGTGCTGCGCGGGGCCGGGTGGTACACCAGCATGGGCACGGAGAAGAGCCCTGGCGTCAAACTGTTCTGCGTCAGCGGCAACGTGCAGCGGCCGGGGGTCTACGAACTGGAACTGGGCACGCCCATGCGCACCCTCATCTACGACTACGCGGGGGGCCCGCCGCCCGGCCAGAGCATCAAGGCCATCATCCCCGGCGGCTCGTCCACGCCGATGCTCTTGCCCTCGGTGCTGGACGAGGGGCTGACGCTGGACTACGAGGCCATTGCCGCGGCCGGCTCCATGCTGGGATCGGGAGCGGTCATCGTCATCGGCGACCAGGCCTGCATCGTGCGGGTGGCCATGCGCCTGGCGGAGTTCTACCGCCACGAGTCGTGCGGCAAGTGCATCCCCTGCCGTGAGGGGACGGACTGGATGTACCTCATCCTCAAGCGGATAGAGGAAGGCGGGGGCCGCGAGCAGGACTTGGACCTCTTGCTGCGCATCTGCGACAACATCGGCGGCAAGAGCTTCTGCCCCCTGGGGGATGCGGCCATCGGCCCCGTGCGGAGCAGCATCCAGAAGTTCCGGGAGGAGTACCTCTACCACATCCGCCATGGCCACTGCATGGTCCGAGAAGCAGTCAGCCAGCAGCCGTCAGCCCTGGGCTGAGGGGCCCGAGGCGTGGAGACGGCTGGGCACTGAACGCTGAGCGCTGATCGCTAGTTGCCAGGAAGGTTCTCTATGGAGCAAGAGTTGGTCAACGTCGTCATAGATGGCCGGCCGGTGCGGGTGCCCGCCGGGACCACGGTGCTGGAGGCGGCGCGCCAGGTCGGGGTGGACATCCCCACCTTCTGCAACCACCCCAAACTCACGCCCATCGGGGCCTGCCGCATGTGCCTGGTGGAAGTGGAGAAGATGCGCGGCCTGCAGACGGCCTGCACCACCCAGGTGCGGGAGGGGATGGTCGTCCTCGTCAACTCCCCCGCGGCCAGGGAGGCCCGGGAATGGGCCCTGCGCTTCCTCCTGACCCACCACCCCCTGGACTGCCCCGTCTGCGACAAGGGCGGGGAGTGCAGCCTCCAGGACCAGACGGTGGCCCACGGCCCGGCGGAGAGTTGGTTCATTGAGCCCAAGCGCCACAAGAAGAAGGCCTATCCCCTGAGCCCCTTCATCATCCTGGACCAGGAGCGGTGCGTCCTGTGCCGGCGGTGCATCCGCTTCTGCGAGGAGTATTCGGACCACCGCCAGTTGGGCCTCTTTGAGCGGGGTCGGGAGACCTTCCTGGACGTCTTCCCCGGCATCCCCTTCACTTCCAAGTTTTCGGGCAACACGGTGGACCTGTGCCCGGTGGGCGCACTGACGAGCCGCGTCTTCCGCTTCCAGGCCCGCGTGTGGGAACTGGCCGAGGTGCCGGGGGTCTGCAACTACTGTGGGGTGGGGTGCAACATCGCCT
>DAOTYM010000471.1:0-4428 GCA_034434775.1 Anaerolineae bacterium
CCGTAACTTTCCATCAGTTTGGCGTTGTGGACCATGACCTCTATGGGAGCCATGTGGGCCATCATCAGGAAGCCGACGACCTCCATGCCCCGCTTCTTGGCCAGGCCCATGTGCTGCTCGGAGATGTCGGCCTCCGTGACGTGGGTGGCGATCCTCGCCACCGTGGCCCCCAGGTCCGCCGCCATGTCCAGGTCCTCTTTGACGCCGATGCCCGGCAGGAGGAGCACGGCCAGTTTGGTCCGCGTGAGCACGGCGGAGACGGCCTCCAGGTACTCCTGGTCCGTGGCCGCGGCCCGGCCGTACTGGATGGACGAGCCCCCCAGGCCATCGCCGTGGGAGACTTCCAAGGTGTCAATCCCTGCCGCGTCCAGGGCAGCGGCGATCTGGGCCATCTGCTCCGGCGTGAACTGGTGCGCCACTGAGTGCATGCCGTCCCGCAGGGTGGTATCCACGACGCGCACGAACCTAGACATGGGCCTTCTCCTCCTTGAGGGCGAGGATGCGGTCGGCCAGGCGCTCCGCAACCCCCACTGCCGCCGCGGTGATGATGTCCAGGTTGCCGGCGTATGTGGGCAGGTAATCGCCGGCCCCCTCCACCTCAATCATGGTGGTGACCAGGCGGCCCTGCACCAGGGGCGGCACCCGCAGGCGGTACCCGGGCACGTAGGTGCGCACCACGGCGATCATCTCCTCCACCGAGGCCCGCACGGCTTCCTCATCCACGGGCTCCTCCACCTCGCAGTAGATGGTGTTGCGCATGATGATGGGCGGCTCGGCGGGGTTGAGGATGATGATGGCCTTCCCCCGGCGCGCCTTGCCCACGATCTCCAGCCCGCGGGCCGTGGTCACCGTGAACTCGTCAATGTTCTGCCGCGTGCCCGGCCCCGCGCTCTTGGAGGCGATGGTGGAGACGATCTCCGCGTAGGCCACCGGGGCCACGCGGCCCACGGCGGCCACGATGGGCACGGTCGCCTGCCCCCCACAGGTGACCAGGTTGATGTTGGGGCTGTCAAAATGCTCCCCCATGTTGACCGCCGGGACCACGTAGGGCCCCACGGCCGCCGGGGTGAGGTCAATGGCGATCTTCCCGGCCTCCTCCAGCAGGGGGGCGTGGCGCAGGTGCGACTTGGCTCCCGTGGCATCAAACACCACCCGGATGTCATCCCGCTCCAGGATGGGGCCGATCCCCTCGGCCGTGGTGGGGATGCCCAGGGAAGCCGCCCGCCTCAGCCCCTCCGAGTCGGGGATGATGCCGGCCATCATGCAGAGTTCCAGTTTGGGGCTGCGCAGGACCTTGTACATGAGGTCCGTGCCGATGTTGCCCGGCCCGATGATGGCAACTTTGAGCCTTCCGTCCATGTCCCTCCCTCACACGAAGCGGACGGCGGCACTCCCTAGGCGGTCAAACTCCGCCCGGAAGGCGTCGCCCGCGGCGATGGGGAGCGCGGCCGTCAGCGCCCCGGAGAGGACGATCTCCCCGGCCTTCAGCGTGACGCCGAACTCCCCCAACTTGTTGGCCAGCCAGGCCACGGCCACGGCTGGGTGCCCCAGGACAGCCGCCCCGGCCCCCGTGGACATCACCTGCCCGTTCTTCTCCAGGACCATGCCCACCAGCCGCAGGTCCAGCCCCTGCACGGGCGTAAGCCTATCCCCCAGGACCAGGAGGGCGCTGGAGGCGTTGTCGGCGACCGTGTCCTGGATCTTGATCCGCCAGTCCCGGACGCGGCTATCCACGATCTCCAGGGCCGGCATGACGGCCTCGGTGGCCGCAAGCACGTCGGCCACCGTCACCCCGGGCCCCGCGAGGTCCCGCTTCAGGAGGAAGGCGATCTCCCCCTCGCAGCGGGGTTGCAAGAGGCGGCTCACGGCGATGGCCTCCCCGTTGGGGACGACCATGTCGTCCAGCAGGTGGCCGTAGTCCGGCTCGTGCACCCCCAGGAGGTCCTGCATCGCCTTGCTGGTCAGGCCGATCTTCTTGCCGACCACCCGCCGCCCTCCGGCCAAGCGCCGCCGCACGAGGGCCAGTTGGATTTCATACGCCTGGGCGACGGTCAGGGACGGAAAGCGCTCCGTCAGGGGGTCCACTGGCACGCGCTTCTCCCAGGCCTGCAAGAGTTCTGCAGCCAGGTCTTCTACCTTGATCGTATCCATGGGATGATCTCTCCTCTGCTCTGGCGTAGGCTTCCCCCACCCCCTGGCCCAGGGCGAGGCATGCCTCGCCCCTACGGACCTCACTCCCGCCCCTGGGGATGGGGTGAGGTTCACCCCTCTGGTGCATGGGGGCGAGGGACAGCGTGCGCCCAGTGCGCTCCACCGCCCATCGCCGCGCGCAGGGCGGCGGCCAGGTCCTCCACCAGGGCCCGCTTGTCTACCGGGCCGCTTGCCAGGTGGCGGCAGAGGACGGGCATGGCCGTGCGCACCTCGTCGTGGGGGCCAGGGAGGGTGACGAGGAGGGTCGGCCCCACCCGGCCCACAGCGATGCGCACCCCTTCCTTTTCGTGCCGGCCCTGGCCCTTGGGGTAGTGCACCAGCCACGCCGTGGCCGCGTCGGGGTCCACCCGCAGGAGCCCTTCCACGCTGCGGTCCTTGCTCTCGGCCCCCACGCCGCCGGTGGTGATGGCCAGGCCGTAGCCCCGGCTCACCGCCTCCTCAAAGGCGCGGGCTATGGCGTGTTCGCTGTCCTCCAGGACGGGGCCGAGGGTGACGCGGAACCCCAGGCCCTCCAACGCCTCCCGGATGAAGGGGCCGTTGGTGTCCTCAATCAGCCCCCGCTGGACCTCAAAGCCGGTGGAGTAGACGATGGCCCGCCTGGAGACCGCCTCCAGGATGGAGGCCGTCATCTCCTGGGTGCGGCTCAAGACCTCCGCTGCCTCTGCCGGGTCCAGGGCGATGAGGCCCAGCACCCCGTCCGAGTGGACGGCGGCGTCGGGCGCGAGTTCCACCCCGGGCACGGCGGCCAACTCCCGCAGGAGCACCCGCTCCTTGCCGGCGATGTCCTCCGCCCGCACCGTCTGCCGCAGGAGGTCCAGGGTGACCACGCCCTCCCGCACGTCCACCACCTTGACCTCCGCCGGCCCCAGTCCCAGGACCTGGGCGGCCCGGGCCGCCAGCTCGGTCAGGTTCACCCGGTGCAGGCGGATGCCCGTGATCCAGAGTTCCGTCTTCTCCAGCAGGTTGTACTCCATCCGCCACCCTCACAAAGGGCGAAGTGGCCAGGGACCCCTCCCCAGCCCCTTCCCTGCGTGCGGGGAGGGGGCAGAGGGTGGGGTAGGTTCAGTCCCTCAGCACGTCCAACTGGACCTCCAGCAAGGGGGCGTCCACGATGGCCGTGCCGATATCCAGGATGTGCACGCCCAGGTCGGCCAGGGCGGGGATGTCCTCCAAGCGGATCCCTCCGGCGAAAGCGATGCGCACGCTGGGGTACGGCGCGGCGGCTTCCAAGGCCGCCACCGCGTCCTCCCGCCTGCCCGTATCCACCATGACCACCCCAGCCCCGCTGCGGCAGGCCCGGACTGTCTCCTCGGCAATGGGGGCCTCCTCGCCCCGCACCTGGACGACCCGCACGCCCTCCAACCCCCGGACGGCAGCCAGGGCGGCCTCAATCCCCCCCAGCATGCGCACGTAGTTCTTGTCCAGGTAGAGGAAGGGTTCGTCCAGGATGCGGAAGGGGATGCCGCCCACCTGCACGGCCCTGCGCACCATCTCCTTGAGTTCCGGGGGCATCTTCTTCCAGGCCCCGGAGACCACGCGGACCCGCCCCGCGGCCAGTTCCGCCGCCCGGCGGGCCGCTGTGGCGATGCCGGAAGCCTTGCCCAGGCAGCCCAGGAGGCACTCCTCGCCCAGGGCGATGGCCTTGGCCCGCCCGACGAGGCGGGCGATTTCGGCGCCGGCCGGGAGCCATTCGCCCTCAGCATAGGCCCACTCTACCCGCAGGCCCAGGCCTGCGGCGCGCCGCTCCGCGGCTTCCACACCCGCCAGCACCCCTGGGGCCATGGCGCGCAGGCTGGCGGCGAAGGTCCTCTCCCCCAGGCCAGCGAAGATCTGGTCTCGGATGTCCCTGGCGTCCACCTGGGCTCCCCGCGCGCCGCCCCCTTCATCCCCCAGCCCATCCCTCCCCGCGCCCAGGGAGGGTGAGGCAGGGTTCTCCCTCATACTGGCGCAGGGACGGCGACTTCCAGGCCCCGCTGCCGCAGCCAGCGGGGGAGGAGTTCCCGCTCCACCCGCTCCGAGACGGCCGGAGCCTTGGCCTTCAGAAGTTCCGCCAGCGGGGGGCTCACGTTCATGCCGCCTGGCGCGCCGTCAAAGACCAGGATGTTCTCCGTGCCCGTGGCCCGCAGGGCGAAGTGCACAGCCGCCTTGAGGCTGGGCGCGGTCATCGCGTGGTCCATGTAGTAGATGTTCTGGGGGTCGTCCCGCATGAGTTGCGCC
>DAOTYM010000472.1:0-3075 GCA_034434775.1 Anaerolineae bacterium
TTCTTCATGTACTGCGAGGAGATTGACTGGTGCCTCCGCCTGCGGCAGGTGGGGTGGTCCGTGTACGTCGTGCCCGAGGCCGCGGTCATCCACCACGAGGGGGCCAGCACGCGCCAGTTCCGGGAGCGCATGTTCGTGACCCTGTGGCGCAGCCGCTACCTCCTGTTCCAGAAGTGGTATCCGCTTCCCTTCAGGGTGGCGGCGCGGGGGCTGGTGCGGGTTGGGCTCTGGTGGGCGGCGCGCCAGGCTCGGCAGGCTGCCCGGGCGGGCAAGATGAGCGCCGACGAACTCCAGAGGCGGCTGCGCGCCTATGAGGAGGTCAGGTCGTGGTGAGGGGCGAGGCCCGCAAGCCGAGGCTGGTGGCGGTGGTCCTCACCAAGGACGAGGAACGCCACCTGCCGCGGTGCCTGGAGAGCCTCCGCTGGGCCGACCAGGTGCTGGTCTTTGATTCCTTCAGCACCGACCACACGGTGGAGATCGCCCGCGCGTGGGGTGCGCGGGTGGTGCAGCACCCCTTCGTCAACTACGCCCAGCAGCGACAGGCAGCCCTGGAAGCCGCGGGGGGCGATTGGGTCTTCTTCGTGGACGCTGACGAGCGGGTCACCCCGGAACTGGTGGCGGAGGTGCAGGAGGTCATCCGGCAGGAGTCGCCGGTGGGGTGGTGGGTGCCCCGCCGCAACATCATCGTGGGCCGGTGGATCCGCCACGCCGGTTGGTACCCCGACTACCAGTTGCGCCTGATGCGGCCGAGCCGGGCCCGCTACGACCCGACGCGGGAGGTCCACGAACTGGTGGTCCTCCAGGGCGAGGAGGGGTACCTGCGCTCGGAACTTGTGCACTACAACTACGACACGTGGGGCGAGTTCCTGCGGAAGCAGGCGCGCTACGCCCCGTTAGAGGCCCGGGTGTTGCGCCACCAGGGGGTGCGGGCGCGGCCCCGGCACCTCCTCCTCCAGCCCCTGCGGGAGTTCCGGCGGCGGTACCTCGCCTTCCAGGGCTACCGGGATGGCCTGCACGGCCTCCTCTTGAGCCTCTTCATGGCCTGGTACCAGGCCCTGGTGTACTGGCGCCTCCTGCACCTTCCGGAGCGTCAGGACCCGTGAGCGCAGCGCCCGTTGACCTCACCTCCTCCCTCCCCTTCCGTTGGAAGGGCGAGTAGGGGCGATTCATGAATTGTCCCTGCAGGCGGGCCCCCTGCACGGCCGCGTCGGTGCAGGCCGACGCCGGGCTTGAGCCCCGATTTGAATCGGTGGCTTGGCAACGCCGTCAACGAATGGAGGAACGTATAAACGAATCGCTTGCGCCTGCGCCGGGCCCGTCCGTTGATTCGTTGGCCCATTCGTTGATGGCTCCCCTCCGAGAGGGGCAATTCATGAATTGCCCCTACAGACCCCACCTCTACCCCCGCGCCTCCTCCCCTCCCCGCATGCGGGAAGGGGGTTGGGGGATGAGGAGAGGTCCGTAGGGACGAAGGCATGCCTCGCCCTGGGCCCCGGTCGCGCGGTCGTTTCCCCCTACCGCAAGAGGACCCCGCAGATGGAAACCCAGGAGCCGCCCTGGGCGTCGGCTGGGCAGCGCTCGTACCCCACCTGGATGCCTTCCGCGCCCTCCAGGAGGCGCAAGGTGAGGTAGATGGGCGGCAGGCCGCAGACGCGCCGCCGGTCTCCTTCCGCCTGGATGGTGCGGAAGAAGGCCCCGGCGTCACCGGCAACCACCGTGGCCAGCAACGCTTCGTCCGCGGCCTGCAGTGCGGCGCGGGCTGCCAGGTCCAGGGGGCGGGGGTCGCCGAAGGCCGGGCCCACGTGGGCCAGGTCCGCGGCAGCCACCACCAGGGTGCGGCGCGCCGCCATCACCTCCCGCAGGACCTCCACGCAGGCCACGAAGGGGGGATGGGTGGCCGGGTCCGCCGGCCCTTCTATGAAAGGGTCAAAGGAGCCGCAGAGGATGGGGACCAGAGGCAGGGGCCTCCCATCCACGATGTAGTGCAGCCAGACGGCCGCCAGTTCCACGGAGTGTTCCGTCCGGTGGTGCAGTTCGTCCTCAAAGGCGGCCTCGGGGCCGATGGCCTCGGCCAGGGCGCGGACGACCTCCCGGTCGGTCGGCAGGACGCCGAAGGGCGTGGCATAGTGCTGCTCGGTGAGGGTCAGGCGGCCGGGCGCGCCCTGGTGGTCCGTGCCGAAGAGGACAACTAGGTCCGCTTGCTCCAGGGTTGGGGCGGCCAGGCGCCAGACGCGGGCGTAGACGGGGCCGCCGCGGGCGTAATCAATGTGCGGGCTGATGAGGCCGCGGAACGGCCCCTGGACCTCCATCTCCTCCGGCAGGTCTGCCCCCTCCACAAACCCCTGCAGGAGGGCCCGCAGGGCCGCCGGGTCCTCTGGGTAGGAGGCACCTGCAGAGGCAGGCGGGCGGAAGGGTGCGGCGCGGTAGGCCCGCAACGCGGCTTCCCGCGCCGCCTCAAACCGCTCCCCCTCCAGGAGGAGGGCTTCGTCCAGCCGGCGGATGACCTGGGCGAGGCTCTCCTCCGAGAGGAGCAGGCCGGTCCGCACGGCCAACGCGGCGCGGAGGGCGGGGAGGTCCCGCGTGCCGTCGCACAGGGCTAAGAGGGGTCCCCACGAGGCTGGCACCACCACCTGGCCTGGGGCCAGGCCCAGGGGGTCCCTGAGGAGGATGCTCTCCTGCCCCTGGTGCAGGATGGGGCGGGCTTCCAAGGGCCTCAGTTTCGGCTTCACCAGCGTTCCCCCGCACAAGGATGACCAGTGGGGATACCTTACCCCAAAGCGGCGCACAAGGCAAACGCGCTGGGGCAGAGGGGCACGCTCTAGTACTACGCCACGGTGGTTCTTGACGATATGTAATCCTGGGTAGGGGCGCACGGCCGTGCGCCCCTACTACTATGAGACTGCAACCGTGACCTGCACGGCCGAAAACGGAATTTTTATTGTGGTCCAGCACGAGTCAGCCCTGTCTACGGACCTCTTCTCATCCTCCAGCCCCTCCCCGCTCTGTACAGCGTACAGAAGGAAGAGGCGCCGCTGCAGGTGGCAGAGGTGTGTAGGGGCGATTTATGGATCGCCC
>DAOTYM010000473.1:0-4935 GCA_034434775.1 Anaerolineae bacterium
GGCCCAGGGGGTGTACGCCTTGGTGGGCATCCTCCTCGGCCCGTGGGCCGGCGCGCTCGCCGCGGGCATCGGCCGGCTCATCGCCGTCTTCGTCGCGCCCCACACCGCGGGCGTGGGGCTGCCCTCCGTCGTCTTCGCCGTGGTGTGGGCCGCGGCCGGCGGCATCCTGGTGGAAAAGCGGGGGTGGGGTTGGCTCCTCGCCCTCGTGGTCTTCGTGGCCTCCTACCTCTTCTACGTGGGCCGGGCCCTGACCATTGACGTCACCCTGCCCCTGGCCCTCCAGGCCACGGCCGTCAGCCTCCTGGGGCTCCTCCTGTGGGTCCTCCCCACCCGCGCTCTGGCCCGCCGGTGGATCGCCGACCCGAACCTGGGCCGAGTGGCCGCAGGCCTCTTCCTGGGGTGCCTGATGGTCAACGCCAACGCCCTCACCTTCGCCAACGCCTGGGTCTACTACACCATCGGGTGGCCGGCCAAGGTCTGGATGGCCCTCGTCCCGGTCGTCCCCGTGGAGCAATTCTTCCGCACCGTGGTCGGGACGGTCATCGGCGTGGGGGTGATCGCCGGGCTGCGGGCCCTCGGCCTGAAGCGGCCTGCCAAAGCGGGCTACTGACCCCCACGGAGGCCGCAGAACCGCCCTCGCATGGCCGAACCGATCGTCCTCCTGGAAAACCTGTCCTACCAGTACCCCGGGGCTTCCGCCCCGGCTTTGCGCGATGTCAACCTGCGCGTGGAACGGGGCGAGTTCGTGGGCATCGTAGGTCCTACTGGCGCTGGGAAGACCACCCTTTGCCTCGCCCTGAACGGCACCGTGCCCCAGTTCTACGGAGGGCGATTCTTCGGCCGGGCACTGGTGGCTGGGTTGGACACCCTGGAACACCCCATCCACGACCTGGCGCGCCACGTGGGCATGGTCTTCCAGGACCCCGAAGCACAACTGCTGACCACCTCAGTGGAGAACGAAGTCGCCTTCGCCCTGGAGAACCTCTGCGTGCCGCCGGAGGCCATCCGGGCGCGGGTGGCGCGAGCCCTGGCCGCCGTGCGGCTTCAGGGCCTGGAGAAGAAGCGCCCCCACGAACTTTCCGGCGGGCAGAAGCAGCGGCTGGCCATCGCCGCAGCCCTGGCCCTGGAGCCAGACCTCCTGGTCCTGGACGAGCCGACCACCCAACTGGACCCGGTGGGCCAGGAGGAGGTCTTCGCCACCGTCGCCCGCCTGAACCGGGAACAGGGGGTGACGGTGGTGATGGCCAGCCACGCCGTGGAGTACCTGGCGGAGCACGCCACGCGCCTCGTCATCCTGGACCAGGGGCAGGTCCTCCAGGTGGGGCCGCCCAGGGAGGTCCTGGCGCAGGTGGAGCAACTGGAAGCCCTGGGGCTGCGTGTGCCCCAGGTGACCCGCTTCTACCACCTGATGCAAGCCCGGGGGGAGCGCCTCCCCACGCTCCCCGTGACCCAGGACGAGGCCCTCGCCCAGTACCGCGGCCTGCGGGGCCGCTGGCGCATCCGCTCCGACGGCGCGGCCGTGGCCGCTTCCCCTCCGCGGGAAGGGCCTCCGCTCATTGAGGTGGAGGACCTGCGGCACGTCTACCCCGACGGCACGGAGGCCCTGCGGGGCGTCTCGCTGCGGGTCTGGCCCGGGGAATACGTGGTCATCGTGGGCCAGAACGGGGCCGGGAAGAGCACCCTGGCCAAGCACGTGGTCCACCTCCTGGAGCCGACCTCTGGCACGGTGCGGGTGGGCGGGGAGGATGTGCGGGGCCTCTCCACGGCGGCGCTGGCGCAGAGGGTCGGCTTCATCTCCCAGAACCCAGACAACCAGATCTTCACCACCCGCGTGGAGGAGGAGGTGGCCTTCGCTCTGCGCGCCCGCAGGGTGCCGGAGGCTGAGGTGCAGCGGCGCGTGGCCTGGGCGCTGGAGGAGATGGGGCTCGCCCCGTACAGGGACCGGCACCCCCTCTCCCTGCCCAAGGGGGACCGAGCGCGCCTCGTGGTGGCCGCAGTGCTGGCCATGGGGCCAGACATCCTCATCTTTGACGAACCGACCACAGGCCAGGACCCCCAGGGGGCACGCCGCATCCTGGACCTCAGCCGCCGCCTCCAGGAGCAGGGGAAGACGGTCCTGGTCATCACCCACCACCTGTACCTGATGCCTCCCTACGCGGAACGGGCCGTGGTGATGGCCAGGGGCGCCATCCTCCTGGATGCCCCCCTGCGGCAGGCCTTCCACGCCGTGGACGTGCTGCGGCAGAGCGACCTCCAGCCCCCGCAGATCGTGCTCTTCGCCCGGGCCCTCGCCGCGTGGGAGGGGGTGGACCTCCCCATCCTCACGGAGGAGGAGTTGGCGGCCCGGGTGGAAGTGGCTAGGGAGGGGAAGCATGGTGGGGTTTGACCCCTTCGGCCCTGGAGCGCGGGACACCTTCTTCCGCCACCTGGACTTCCGGTCCAAGGTGGCCATCCTGGGGGTGGCTACCTTCCTGGCCTTCCTGTGGGATAGCCCTGTCACGACTGGAGCGCTGGCCGCCGTCGTGGTGCTCCTGTGCCTCCTGGCGGGCCTGCGGAAGGAGTACCTCCTGCGCATGGGGCTGATCATGCTCCCCTTCTTCGCCCTGGTCCTCCTGACCCACGGCTTCCTCAACACCTACGTGGGGCGGACGGCCCTGTGGACGGCCCCGGCGGACTGGCCCCTCGTGGGGGGATGGCTGTGGCTCACGCGGGAGGGCCTGCTCTACGGCCTCATGGTCATCTTCCGCACCATCACGTTGGTCCTCGTCATCCCCCTCGTGGTCTTCACCACGGAACTGGACGAACTGGTGGTGGGGCTCGTGCGGCTGCGGGTCCCCTACAAAGTGGCCTTCGTCCTGGCGAGCACCCTGCGTTTCGTGCCCCTCCTCCTGGGGGAGGTCCAGAGCATCATGGAGGCACAGCGCCTGCGGGGCCTGGAGACGTCGCGGATGGGGCTCCTCCAGCGGGCGCGCATCTACTCCCGCATCGCCGTGCCCCTCATCCTCGGGGCCCTGGTGCGCTCGCAGCAGATAGAGGTGGTGCTGGCCTCGCGGGCCTTCTCCGGGAGCGCGGAACGGACCTACCTCCACACCACGCGGCTGCGGACGGCCGACTACCTGGTGCTCGGTGCAACGCTTGCGGTCGCCGTGGCCGCGGTGGTCGGCCTGGCCCTGTGGGGGGTGGGACGGTTCCACGGCCCCCTCTAGCCCCCGGTTTGCCTTCAGCGCCCATCATCGGTATAATGCCCTACCTTTTGTATAGGTAGGCTATGCACATCCTTTGTAAAGGGGGCACCATGCGCGTCTGGAACCTGCGTGGCATCCTGTTGGTCCTCGTCTGCGGGGCGCTTCTGGGCCTGGGCGGATGGGAACACGCGGCCCGCGCCGGGGAGCCGGTGGGCCTGGACACCCTGACGGTCTCCCTGTGGCCAGAGTACGACCGGGAGGGCGTCCTGGTCATCTACCGGGGGACTGTGGCCGCGGGGACAGCGTTGCCGGCCACGCTGCGCTTCCGCGTCCCCAAGACGATGGCCAGCCTGGGCGGCACGGCGGGGGTGGATGACCAGGGGGCGTTCCACTACTACAAGCCCTCGGTGCAGGACCTGGGCACCGCGCTGGAGGTGACGTACACCACGCCCTACCCCGCCTTCCAGTTTGAGTACTACGACAGCGCGCTCCAGGTAGAGGGCGAGGCGCGGTCGTACACCTTCACCTACCCGGCCGTGTACCGAGTGGGGCTTTTGGTCCTGGAGGCCCAGGAGCCGGCCGGGGCGGAGGGGTTCGCCACGGAGCCGGAAGGGGCCCTCGCCGACGACCCCTTGGGGAGCGGGCTCAAGGTGCGCCGGTGGGCCGTGGGGACAGCCGAGGCCGGCCAACCCCTGACCTTCCGTCTGGAGTACCGGAAGGCGGACTCCCGCCTGAGCGTGGAGATCCTGGGCCTCCCTACGCCGGGCACCTCGCCCTACGAGGACGTGCCCCAGGAACGGCCCAGCGGAACGCCGGGGTGGCTCCTGGCGGGGCTGGCCGCGGTGGCCGTCGGAGCGGTGCTGGCAGCGGCCTACTTCGGGTGGCTCCGCCCGCGCCAGGCGGCCGCGGAGCCTGCGCCCCGCCCCCAGGCCAGGAAGCGCCAACGGCCCCGCCGCAGGCCGGGGCCAGGGGCGGCCTCCAGAACCACGCCCAGCTCGCCGGCCCGCTTCTGCCACCAGTGCGGCGCGGAACTGGGGCCCGAGGACCGCTTCTGCCCCCAGTGCGGGGCACGGCGCAAGGGCGTCTAGCAAGGAGTGCCCGTCGTGGCGGCCCGGTGGTCCAGGGGCGATGTGCGAAACGCCTGCCGGTGTCGGGCAGCGCGCCGGGCGCAGGGGCGACGCACGCGTCGCCCTCAACCGGTTGCCCGGGGCAAGCACCAGGCCCGCCCCTACTTGCCGGGCCATGTCCGCTGTGGTATAGTGCGCAGGTGCCCCCAGGGGCAAGGGGCACACCACAAGAGGGGGAGCGAAATTGGCAGTCCAAGGACCGACTTGTACCGACGACGACGTGCAACTGAGGAAAGCCCGGGGTCCGCGGCGCAAGTTCCTCATTGGCGGGCTGGTCATCGTAGCCGTGGTGGTCTACCTAGTGGCCTCCAGCATCGGCGGCTCCACCGCCTACTACCTCACGGTGGAGGAACTGAAGGCCCAGGGCCCATCCCTGCGCGAGCGGAACGTGCGAGTGGCGGGCGTGGTGGACGGCGCGAGCATCCAGTACGACGCCCGCAACCTGCTCCTGACCTTTGACCTGGTGGACGCCTCCGGACGCCTGCCCGTGGTCTACAAGGGCGTGCAGCCAGACATGTTCCAGGGCGGGGCAGAGGCGGTGGTGGAGGGCCGCTACCGGTCCGACGGCACCTTTGAGGCGACGAACCTCCTCCTCAAATGCCCGTCCAAGTACGAGGAAGCGG
>DAOTYM010000474.1:0-5312 GCA_034434775.1 Anaerolineae bacterium
GACTGGCGGGTGTACCCCGCCACCAGGAAGAAGAGCACCGACACCGGCCCGCCCCACCCCCGGCCCCGCGTCTTCCACACGGTGGCCACGCCGGCCAGGCTCATGAGGAGGGCCCAGGCATCGCTCCGGCCGATGGACGAAGTGGCCAGGACGTAGGGGATCCCCAGGAAGAGGAGCCCGCTCACGGCCCCGGCCTCCCGGTCCCGCGTCTCGCCAGCCACCATCCACCCGAGGAGCCCGGCAGACCCCAGCGCGGCCAGGGTGGCCACCAGCCGCCCGGGCCACAGGGCCAGCCCCGTAAGGGGGACCAGGGCCGCCAGAAGGTAAGCCCACACCGGCGGATAGGCGATCATGAACTCCAGGTCTGGCGACAGGGGCTGGTAGGTCTGCACGCCCCGCACGATCAGGGAGACCTGGTGCAGGATCGGCCCCTCCACATAGTCCAGGGGGTAGGGGTAGGCCACAGCCAGAGCAGAGTAGGCCGCGAAGGCGGCCGCCCCCAGCCCGAGGGCAATCCACCCCACACCCCTCAAGGCTCGCCAGGCCGCATCCTTCATGCCGCCCTTCCTTTCTGGAGCCAGTCCTGCGGCCCGAAGCGCATGCGGAAGACCGTCAACGTGTAGGTCCAGATCATGCGCAGGAAGCGGGATTTGCTCTCGCCGTGGGGGCGCAGGCGGTAGAAGACCGGCACCTCCAGCAACCGGTAGCCGGACTTCCACGCCACGTAGAGGAGGCGGATGAAATACTCCCCGTACCCCTGGAAGAGCCATGCCGGGGAGAGGGCCAGGAGTTTGTCCCGCCGCATGGCGAAGAAGCCGCTTAAGTTATCCTGCACCCGCGTCCCCAGCCAGAAGCGCACGAAGAAGTTGTACAGGAAACTGAGGTAGTAGCGCCGGCGGTCCTCCATGCCGCCGCCGTGGGTAAAGCGGGAGCCGACGATGACATCGTAGTACTTCAGGAAATCCACCATCTGGGGGATCATCTGGGGGTCGTGGTTGAAGT
Organism: Anaerolineae bacterium; assembly: GCA_034434775.1. Lineage (GTDB taxonomy): Bacteria > Chloroflexota > Anaerolineae > DTPP01 > DTPP01 > DAOTYM01. The sequence goes on from DAOTYM010000474.1 coordinate 1,003, forward strand.
CGGTGTCCATGACCACGACGATGTCCCCCTCCGAGTGGGTGATGCCGTGCCAGATGGCCGAGGCCAGCCCCCGCTCGCCCTTCCGCACGAAGACCCGCACCCGCGGGTCGCCCCCGAACCGCTCCTGGACGGCCGCCGCGGTCCCGTCGGGGCTGTCGTCGTCCACCACGACGACCTCCAGTTCCTCCGGCCGGCCCGCGGTCTGCTCCTGGATGGCCTCAATGAGCGGCACGATGTTCTCCCGCTCGTTGTACGTGGGCAAGATGACCGAGACCTTCACCCGTTCCGCTCCCATCAGCAAGGGTCCAGCCCCATTATAGCACCGCCACTCAGGTCCATGCCACCTCGTCTGTAGTAGGGGCGATCCATGGATCGCCCCTGTGGCATCAGATTAAGCCACCTGGAGCGAGAAGGGAAGCCGCCCTTCAGGCCCGCAGCCCTTGACTTACTGCCTGGGTAGGGGCGATTCATGAATCGCCCCTACCCCAAAACCGTTGGTCACGCCTCCTGGCGTGACGCCCGGGCCCTCCGCCACAGGCCCCACGCGCCCAAGGCGAGCAGGGTCAGGCCCGTCACGGCCCAGCCCCAGGCCTGGGCTGGCCCAGGCACGAAGCGGAAGGCCAGGTCGTGGGCCTCCCCGTCCAGCCAGACCGCCTGGAACCCGCCGTTGGCCCGCAGGGGCGCGCCCAGGTTCCGCCCATCCTGCCAGACCTGCCAGCGGGGATACCAACTCTCCGCCACCACGAGGAGGCACGGCTCCCCCGGCCCCACCCGCACGCGGATCTCCTCCGGCGAGGGCCGCTCCCACCGCACCTCCCGTTCTGGCACCGCCACCCCTTCCCCCAGCAGGCGGTCCACCCCCTGGCGCAGGGCCTTGCCGTCCTCCGGCAGGACCAGGACGGTCACCCCCGGCGGAAGGGCCTCGCTCCCCTCCCCCGCGTCCAGGGCCACGAAGCGGTAGGAGAAGGGCCCCTCCAGGGAGGCCGCCTCCACGACGGCCACCCCCCGCGGCGCGGCCCGGGCCACCAAGCGCGCCAGGCGCGCCTCCCGCGCCCGGTCGTCCGGCCCCGAGCGCGTGTCCCAGTAGAGGGCGACCCCGCCGTAGAGTTGGACGTACCGGGCGGGCGCCCGGTTCTCCAGCACGGCAAACCGGTTCCCCACCCGCACCAGACGGAAGGACGACGTCCCCGCCAGAAGCCGCACGGAGTCAGCGTCCGGCACCCACGGGTGCACGAGGTAGCGCGCATCGCTCACGGCCAGGAGCGCGGCCAGGTCCCTGACCCCCTCCGGGTCCTCCCTAGCATCCCACCCCAGGGCTGCCAGGCCGTGGACGAAGCCCCGCCGCCCCCTGGGCGCGGCCCATTCCAGCCATCCCCAGACGATGGGCTTGCGGGCCATCGTCAGGCCGAAGTCGCCCAGGACCCCGTTGGCATAGACGCTGCCCAGGGCGTACGCATCCGCGTCTTCCGCAAAGGGGGCGTACGCCTCCTCCAGGTCCTCCAGGGGCCACTGGAGGAAGGAATACCCCGCATAGGGGGCGAAGTCCAAAAGGACCAAAACCAGGGCCGCCCCCCAGACCGCCTGGAACGCCGGAGGACGCAGCACCTTCCGCAGGGCGACTACACCGCACCCGGCCAGGAGCGACAGGGCCGGCACCACCAGGAGGTAGAAGCGCAGCGGCACCCGCAGGTGGCCCAGCAGGGGCAGCACCTTCCCCAGCCACTCCAGCGGCTTGAACCAGAGGACAAAAAGCCCCAGCACGCCCAGCCCCAGGAAGGCCAGGAGAAGGCTCCCAGGTTGCCACCGGCCCCGCCCCCACCTCTGCCACGCACCTGCCACCAGGGCTGCCGAAAGCGCCACCTCCACCAGCACGAGAAAGGCCTTATCGTCCGCCTCCAGGTGACCGTTCCAGAGCCAGTGGAGGCGGTTGTGGGTGTTCAAGGTGATGGCGTACAGCGAATACGAGCCCGTGGAGAGCCACAGCCCGCCGACCACCACCGTCCCGCAGAAGGCCGCCACGCCCCGCACCCCACCTCGGCGCAGCACCCAGGGCACGAGGGCCAGCGCCAGCGCCACCCCTCCCAGGTAGAAAAGCCCCACGTACGGCGCTGCCCCCTGCTCCGGCAGGCCGTAGGCATCCCGCATCACCCGGGCCGGCGCCGTGTGCCGCAGGAACTGCCCGGCGCGGTCCAGGAGCAGGACCGGGTCGTCCAGCGACAACTGCAGGGCAAAGGCGTGGGACTCTTCCGGGGAGATGAAGGCCGCGTGGGGCACGGCTTCCAAAAACGGCAGCACCCAGAACGCTGCCAGCCCAGCCGCGGCCAGGACGATGGCCGCGGACCGCGCCAAGCCCCACCCCAGCGTCCTCCAAGGGACCCCGCCTCCCCCGCGCCAGCCGTCCAGGGCAAGGCGGCCCGCCCACCAGAAGAAGAGCCACGCAAGCCCCAGCCCCAAGAGGGTGGTGAACTCCGCGCCGATGGCCAGGAGCGTGGCCGCCAGGAGGAACGCCGTGGCCACAGGCCAGCGGCGGCGTCGCTCCTCCAGGGCCCGCCAGTAGCAATAGAAGAGGGGCGGTATGGCCGCGAACTCCAGGATAGCCTCGGTGTGGGTGTAGAAGGCCACCTCCCCCAGGTGGAACGGGTGGAGGACGTAGACCAGCGCCGCCACCAGCGCCGCATCCCGGTCCCGCAGCACCCGCAGGGCCACGGCGTACAGGAGCCAGCCCGAAAGGACCGTGCTCGCGACCCACAGCACCTTGAACCCCGTCACCAGCCCCCAGAGGGCCACAAAGGGGAGCGCCAGGAAACACGAGAGGGGGGCCCACAGGGTCAGAAAGGTGCCCCCGTTGAACCAGTAAGGGCTCCAGGCCGGGACCCGCCCCCACTCCCGCAGGGAGGTCCAGAGGTACCACGTCCACCCGGCGATGCCCTGGAAGTCGCCGATGGGCAGCCCTTCCTGTCCCCAGCCCCGCAGGAACCACACTGTGGCCGCGGCGAGGAACAGGCCATCCAGCCAGGGGCGGTACCGCTGCACCACGCCGAGGGCCGCCCGGAGGAACCGCCTCATCCCTTCCCCTCCCGGCGGCGCGGCCAGACCGCGCTGGCCAGAAGCCCCAGCCATCCCACCCCTGAGAGGGCCCAACTGCCCACCATGTAGGCCGGCCAGCGGTAAGTGAAGCGCACCTCGTGCTCCCCTGACGGCACCCACACCCCCTGGAACGCCACGCTGGTCCGCAGGAGGCGCGCCGGCTGGCCATCCACCTCCACCCGCCAGTGGGGGTACCACGATTCCCCGACCTCCAGCCAGCCGTCCACCTCCGCCCTGACCCGGACCCGCACCTCCGTGGGGCCGGGGCGCGCCCACGTCAGGAAAGCCTGCCCCCCAGCCCTGGCCGCGGGCCCCGGCTCCCAGGCCGAGAGGCTCGTTACCCCGCCGCCCACCAGGGACTCCAGCCGCCTCCGGGCCTCCTCTGGCACGGTTGCCTCGTCCACCACCACGGCTCGGAAGCGGGCCAGGTCCTCCGCCCTCCAGCGGTCCAGCGCGCCGGGCTCCACGTGCACGGCAAGGAGCCCCCTCTCCAGGCACGGTGAGAGGACCTCCAGGGGGTCCCCCTCCCCCACGAAGAGGACCGCCTCGGTCCGCCAGCGGGCGTAGGGGAGCCAGGCGGGATCCTCCAGCACCGTGACCGCCCCGTCCGCCCAGGCCACCTGGTAGCCCAAAGCCTGAAACCCGGCCAGGGCCTCGGCAAAGTCCGCGCGGCCCTGCCGCAGGAGGATGAAGCGGGTGCTGTAGAGGCGCAGGGCCGGGCCGGTCAGGGGATGCAGAACCCCCGGCGGATACGTGGCAGCCATGGCTAGGTTCCACATGTGCAAGGGCGCGCCGTTGTCAAAGTACCCCCCGAAGCGCGGCCGCGGCATCGCCGGCAGGGAGTAGGTGAAGAGGTACTCGTCCCGGTGGTCCCGCGGGAACTCCCAGACCCGGAAGTCCCCTTCCTGCGCCTGCACCCACGCGTAGGCCTCCTGCTCCGCGGGGGAAAAGTAGGCTGGCCAGGAGACGAAGGCCGAGGCCGCCGGGCCGTACAACTCCCCGGCCATCAGGGCCACCGCACCCAGGGCGAGGACCTCTCCCCACCGCTGGCCGCGGGGCCACCGCACCAGGGCCGCCACGCCGAACCCCGCGAGGACGGCCAGGGAGAAGGCCAGGAGGCCCAGGGAGCGGAAGGGGGTGAGTTTGCCGATGGCCGGGAGGAAGAGGAGCACGTTCCCCGGGAGCCACGGCCCGGCCGCCCGGACCAGCCCCAGGAGGGCCAA
>DAOTYM010000475.1:0-3618 GCA_034434775.1 Anaerolineae bacterium
GCGTGGTGGGCCTGGTGAGCCAGGTGGACGTGCGCGAGGCCCGGGCCTTCTTCATCCCTGCCGAGGCGGTCCAGGAGGTGGCCGACCAGGCCAAGGTGGGCCTGGAGGTGCTGCGCCCCCGCTACCTCTTCTCGCCCCTGACCGACGGCCTGGAGGGCCTGCCCGGCAACCCCCTGGTCAACGTGGAGGCCTTCCTCCAGGACTACCTGGGCACGCCCCAGGAGCCCGCCCCCTTCGGCGGGCGGGAGGAGGCCCTGGCCGCGCTGGAGCGCTGGCTTGCCGCGGAAGGGAAGCCCTTCGCCCTCCTCGTGGAGCCAGCCGGCCGGGGCAAGTCCGCCCTCCTGGCCCGGTGGGCAGCGCGCCTGGCCTCCAGCGGCCAGGCGGACGTCGCCTTCGTCCCCGTAAGCCAGCGCTTCGGAACAGCCCTGTACAGCGCCTTCCTGGCCCTGCTGGGGGCACGCCTGCGGCACCTGTGCCGGGACCCCTCGGCCCCCGCACCTCCCCTGCCCTCCTCCGCGGACCTGTGGGCACCGGAGATAGACCTGTTCCTGCGGCAAGACAGGCCCGCGGAGAAACCCCTGGTGGTGGTCTTGGACGGGGCCGACGAGGCCGTCGGCTGGGACCTGGGGGCCGACTGGCGCGCCCCCGCGCAGGTGGGGAGGGGCGTGCGGGTCCTCGTGGCGGCGCGGCCCACCCATGCCTGCCCAGACCGGAGCGCCTGGCTGGACCGGTTGCGTTGGCCCCAGGGCCAGACCTGCCTCCTCTCCCTGGAGCCCCTGACGGAGGAAGGGGTGGCCCAGGTGCTCCAGGCCATGGGCGACCCCCTGGCCGGCCTGGCCGACCAGGAGCGCCTGGTGCGCAGGTTGCACGTCCTGAGCGACGACGGCGACCCGCTGCTGGTGCGCCTGTACGTGGAGGCCCTGCGGGGGGAGGGGGAGCGGGCAGCCTTCCTCAAGCCAGAGGACCTGGACGGCCTGAAGCCCGGCCTGGGCCCGTACTTTAAAGCCTGGTTCGCCGCCCAGGACCGCGTCTGGCGGGCACAGGGCCGGGAGCCCCTCCGGGAGCGGGAGGACGTGGTGCGCTTCTTCCAGACCCTGGCCTGCGCCTTCGGGCCCCTTTCCCGCGAGGATGTGGCGGAGGTGGCGGGCCCCCCGCTGGACCAGGGCGCCCGCCTGGAGCAGGTGGCCGCCGACGTGGGCCGCTGGGTCCTGGGGGACGGCCGGGAGCGGGGGTACACCTTCCAGCACCCGCGCCTCGCCCAATACTTCTACGACGAACTCCTGGAGCAGGAGAAGCGATCGTGGGAGCGCCGCTTCGTGGAGCACGGCCGGCAGGTCCTCTCGGCCCTGAATGAGGGCCGCCTGGACCCCCGGCGCGCCTCCCCCTACGTGGTGCAGCACCTGGGGGCCCACCTGGACCGGGCCGCGGCGTGGGGCCTGGCCGGCGCCCAGGACTTCTACGGCCTGGTGAGCGAGGGGTGGCTGCGGGCCTGGGAGGCCCTGGAGGGGACTTCCAGCGGCTTCTTGCACGATGTGGCGCGGGCCTGGCGCCGCGCCGAGGCCGACCGGGAGGCCGGCCCGGCTGGGGACGTGGGGGTGCAGGTGCGCTGCGCCCTGTGCCAGGCGAGCGTGCACGCCCTGGGGGGCAACGTGCCCGCAGGCCTGCTGGCCCAGGTGCTAGAGCACGGGCTCCTCAGCCCGGCCCAGGCCCTGGCGCTGGCACGGGCCAAGGTAAAGGAAGGCGACCGGGCCTGCGCCCTGGCGGCCCTGGCCCCCCACCTGGCCGAGGGAGAACGGGAGACGGTGCTGGCCGAGGCCCTGGCCGCCGCCCGCTCCATCAAGGGAGACTACTCGCGGGCCGAAGCCCTGGCGGCCCTGGCCCCCCACCTGCCCGAGGGCCTCCTGGCCGAGGCCCTGGCCGCCGCCCGCTCCATCCGGTGGGAGCCTGACCGGGCCGAAGCCCTGGCGGCCCTGGCCCCCCACCTGCCCGAGGGCCTCCTGACGGTAGCCCTGGCCGCCGCCCGCTCCATAGAGTGGGAACCTGGCCGGGCCGAAGCCCTGGCGGCCCTGGCCCCCCACCTGCCCGAGGGAGAACGGGAGACGGTGCTGGCCGAGGCCCTGGCCGCCGCCCGCTCCATAGAGTGGGAACCTGGCCGGGCCGAAGCCCTGGCGGCCCTGGCCCCCTACCTGCCCGCGGGGGAGCGGGAAGCGGCGCTCACCGAGGCCCTGGCCGCCGCCCGCTCCATCGGCGATGAAGGCGCCCGGGCCGAAGCCCTGGCGGCCCTGGCCCCCCACCTGCCCGAGGGCCTCCTGGCCGAGGCCCTGGCCGCCGCCCGCGCCATCGGCGATCCACGTGACCGGGCCGAAGCCCTGGCGGCCCTGGCCCCCCACCTGGCCGCCCTGCCCCGGGAATCCCTGGCCCGGCTCTGGCTGGAGGAGCGGGAGGGGGCCAACCTCCTCCACGCTCTGGCGCGCCGGCCGCGGCCGGACCTCCTTGCGGACCTGCGGGCCCTGGCCCCGGTCCTCGGGGCCCTGGGGGGCGAGGCGGCAGCGGCGGCCGCCTTCCGCGCCATCCAGGAGGTGGGGCGCTGGTGGCCGTAGGCTCCCCTCCGGGGCCGTTGCGGGCCCTGGGGGGCGGCCCGGGCTGCCCCCTCAGGCCGCCACCACCTCCCGCAGGAGCAGGAGCACCCGGTCCACGTCTTCCGCCGTGATGTGGTAATGGGTGACGAAGCGGAAGCGGCGGGGGGCGATGGCGTAGAGGAGCACCCCCTTCTCCCGCATCCGCGCCGCGATGTCCCGGGCCGTGAGGCGCGGGTGGTCCACGTCGGCCATGAAGATGTTGGTCTCCACCACGCTGGGGTCCACGACGAAGCCCGGCAGGTCCGCCAGGCCCTCCGCCAGCCGGCGGGCGTTGGCGTGGTCCTCGGCCAGGCGGTCCACCATCTGCTCCAGGGCCACCAGGCCCGCCGCGGCCAGCACCCCACCTGGCGCATCCCGCCGCCCAGCATCTTGCGGTTGCGCCGCGCCTCGGCGATGAACTCCTTGGGCCCGCACAGGAGCGACCCCACCGGCGCGGCCAACCCCTTGGAGAGGCAGAACATCACCGTATCCGCATCCCGCACCAGGTCCTTCACGTCCACGCCCAGGGCCACGGCGGCGTTGAAGACCCGCGCCCCATCCAGGTGCACGGCGAGGCCGTGGCGGTCGGCGAGGGCCCGCACCTGCCGCATGTAGTCCGGCCTCAGGACGCGCCCGCCGGTCCGGTTGTGGGTGTTCTCCAGGCAGATGAGGCGCGTGCGGGGGAAGTGGATGTCCACCGGGCGCACCGCGGCCTCCACGCGCTCGGGGGCCAGGCGGCCGTCCGGCTCGGTGGGGATGGGGTGGAAGACGATGCCGCCCAGGGCCGACGCCCCGCCCACCTCGTGGGTGAAGGTGTGGGAGAGGTCCCCCAGGATGACCTCTTCGCCGCGGCGGCAGTGGGTCAGGAGGGCCACCAGGTTGCCCATGGTGCCGCTGGGCACGAAGAGGGCTGCCTCCTTGCCCATGCGCTCCGCGGCCCCCTCCTGCAGGCGGTTCACCGTGGGGTCGTCCCCCCAGACGTCGTCGCCCACCTCGGCCC
>DAOTYM010000476.1:0-3066 GCA_034434775.1 Anaerolineae bacterium
CCAGCCGCTCCCCCCTCGGAGCCCTGTCGGGAGGCCGCAGCAGAGGTCCCTGCACCCGGGCCAGCCGCAGTGCGGGGCCGCATCCTCGTGGTGGACGACGAGTGGAACATCCGCGAGGTGATCCAACGGGCGCTCCTCAACCGGGGCCACAGGGTGGACACGGCAGAAACGGTGGAGCAGGCCCTGGCTCTGGCGGGAAAGGGGGACTACCAGGCCATCCTCTGCGACATCCGCATGCCAGGGCCGGGAGGGGCGGGGTTCTACCGCAGCCTCCTCGCCACGGCCCCCGACCTGGCCCCGCGGATCATCTTCATGACCGGCTCGGCCCTGGACCCGGACATTGAGACGTTCCTGGCGGAGACGGGCTGCCTGCACCTGCGGAAGCCCTTCGCCCTGGAGGACCTGGTGCAGGCGGTGGAACGCCTCCTCTGAAGCGAGGCCCGGGGCCTCAGCCTTCGCTTTCCTCTTCCGGCGGGGACTGCCGGCCACAGCGCTCCACGGCCCGCCACAGGTTGGCCTTGGCATGGGGCTGGCGGGCCTCCAGCTCCTCCAGGATGCGGGCCATGAAGGCGCGCTGCGAAGCCTCCGCCGCGGTGCAGGGCGGCGGCGCGGGAGGGAAGCGGGCCACCCGGGCCAGGCGCGCCAGGTCCTTCTCCGGCACGAAGAAGAGGGGCCGGATGAGGGTGAAGCGGCCCCCGAAGAAGGCCACGCGGGGACGCATGGTGTCCACCCGCCCCTGGTTCACCAGGTTCATCAGGGTCGTCCGGGCCACGTCGTCGGCGTGGTGGGCCAGGGCCACTTTGTTGCACCCCAGGCGGTCCGCCGCCAGGAAGAGGGCCTTCCGCCGCCGCCAGGCACAGTGGAAGCAAGGGGATTGCCCCGGCCGCCCGGGCTCCCCCCGTGCCTCCTCCATAGGCACGAGGACCAGTTCCAGCCCCGTCCGTTCCGCCACCCATTGCTTCAGGGCGAAAGGGTCGCCCGGGCGGCAGGGCGCGTCCTCCGCCGGGCAGACGTGCACAGGGCGGAGTTCGTAGCGGACCGGGAGTTCTCCCTGAAGGGCCCGCAGCAGGAGGAGCAGGGAGAGGCTGTCCTTGCCCCCGGAGACCGCCACGAGGACGCGGTCCCCCTCTTCCAGCAGGCGGAACTCCCGGACTGCCTTCTTGACCTTGCGGCTCAGGAAGTAGAGGAGCCGCTGGAGGTCCGCCTCAGAAGAGGGGAGAGGGCCCCCTTCCCCGTCCACCCGACTCCCTCCGGGCTACTGGCCCACGGTGCTCCGCCAGTTGGGGTCACGGGCCCACCGTCCCACCAACTGCCCGGCCAGGGCGCGCACGTGGGCGTAGACGCGGGCGAGGTCTATCGTCTTCCACTCCCCGTGGTCGTACACCACCCGCCCCTCAATGACCACGGTGCGCACATCGCTGGGGCGGGCAGCGTAGACCAGGTGGGAGTAGGCGTCGTAGAGGGGGACCATGTGGGGGGCGTCCAGGTTCAGGCAGAGGAAGTCGGCCCGCTTGCCCACCTCCAGGCTCCCCAGGCGGCTTTCCAGGCCCAGGGCGCGGGCACCGCCCCGGGTGGCCATCCACACCACCTCGCGGGCGGAGGCCACGGTTGGATCGCCGCTCCAGACCTTGTGGAGTTTGGCTGCCGTGGCCATCTCCCCCCAGAGGTTCAGGTCGTTGTTGCTGGCTGCACCGTCGGTGCCCAGGGCTACGTTCACCCCCGCCCTGCGGAGCGCGGGCACGGGCGCGACGCCGGAGGCCAGTTTCATGTTGCTCTCGGGGCAGTGGGCCACGCTCGCGCCCCGCTCGGCCAGGAGGGCGATCTCGTCCTCCGTCAGGTGGACACCGTGGGCCAGGACGACGCGCGCATCCAGGATGCCCAGGGCTTCCAGGTGGCCGACGGGGCTGCGTCCGTAGCGGCGGCGCACGTCCTCCACTTCCTGGGCTGTCTCTGCGGCGTGGATGAGGTAGATGGCCCCGAACTCGTCGGCCAGTTCCTTGGCCCGCACCAGGAGGTCGGGCGAGCAGGCATAGGTGGAGTGGGGTTGGAGCCCCACGGTGACCCACGGGTCACCGGCCCAGCGGGCGAAGGACTCCCGCACGTAGGCCAGGCCCTCCTCGGGCGTCTTGGTGTTGGGGGAGGGGAAGTCCACCAAAGCCTCGCCCAGCACGACGCGGATGCCGGCATCACGGGCGGCGCGGCCGATATCGTCCTCGTAGAAGTACATGTCGGCGAAGGCCACGATGCCGGACTGCACCATCTCCGCCGCGGCCAGTTGCGTGCCCCAGTAGACCATGTCCGGGTTGACGTGTTGGGCCTCCGCTGGCCAGATGTATTCCTTCAGCCAGGTGTCCAGGGGCAGGTCGTCGGCGAGGCCGCGGAAGACGGTCATAGGCGCGTGGGTGTGGGCGTTGATGAGCCCGGGCATCACCAGGCAGCCCGAGGCGTCCAGCACCTCGCGCCCCAGGAAACGGCCCTGGACCTCCTCCCGTGGGCCGAGGGCGACGATGGCCCCGTCGGCCACGGCCAGCGCGCCGTCCTCTATCTCCGTCCAGCGGTCGTCCAGGGTGAGGATCTTCCCGCCCACCACGAGAAGGTCTGCCTGCAGTGCGTGCATGGTCTGTTCCTCCCTCGGGGATCTCGGCGTCCTTACCATTGCAGGAAGCGGTCGGTCTGGTCCAGCCGCGGCCGGCCATCGGGCCGCTGGGCTGGGAAGACGTAGAAGGTCAACCCCGGCCTGCACCCCGACCTGCAGGCCTCTCCCTGGCACGCGCTCACGGCGTCCACGATGGTGCTGTCGGGCGTCTGGAAGGCCAGGTAGACGGGGGTAAGGGGAGGCGGGCCGTACCGCTCCACGGCCCTGCGGAACGCGTCCTGCACCCGCTCCAGGGCCTCGGGCGTGGGCTGCACGCTTGCGCTGGGCAGGACCCAGTCCGTGTGCCCCACCAGCACCTCCGGCTGGATGGGGTTTGGGGCCGCCTCTGGCGCGGCGCCCGCGCCTGCGGCCAGGGCGAGGAAGAACAGGGCCAGGACCACAGCACGGGAACGCATCGGTTCACCTCCAGC
>DAOTYM010000477.1:0-12844 GCA_034434775.1 Anaerolineae bacterium
CTCAATCCCCAGGACCTCGCAGAGTTTGCCCCACAGGCGCTCCGTCCCCACGGCCAGGATGAAGTAGCCGTCCTTGGCCGGGAAGGGCTGGTAGGGGGTGATGTTGGGATGCACATTCCCCAGCCGCGGCAGGTCCTGGCCGGTGGCGAAGTAGGTGCCCACGATGTTGGTCAGCCAGGCGATCTGCCCTTCTAGGAGGGAGATGTCTATCAGTTGGCCTTCCCCGGTGGTGCGGCGGGCCTCCAGCGCGGCCAGGATGCCGATGGCAGCGTAGAGGCCAGCCGTCATGTCGGCCAGGGCGGAGGGGAAGCGCTGGGGCTCGCCCTCCGGCTCTCCGGTGAGGGCCATGGTGCCCGACATGGCCTGGGCCACCAGGTCGTACCCGCTGCGGCCGGCGTAGGGCCCCGTCATGCCGAAGCCGCTGATGATGCAGTAGATGAGCCGGGGCCACCGGGCGTGGACCGTCTCGTAGTCCAGGCCCCGTTTGCGGAGCGAGTCCCAGCGAGGGATGTTGGTGATGAAGACGTCCGCCCCCTCCAGGAGGCGGGCCATCACCTCCTGGCCGGCCGGCGTGTCCAGGTCCAGGGTCAGGCTGCGCTTGTTGCGGTTGGTGGAAAGGTAATACGCGCTCTCCCCCTGCAGGAAGGGCGGCCCCCACCCCCGGGACTGGTCCCCCTCCCCTGGGCGCTCCACCTTGATCACGTCCGCGCCCAGGTCACCCAGGATCATGGTGCAGAAGGGCCCGGCGAGGGCCTGGGTCAGGTCCACGACGCGCAGGCCCGCCAGGGCACCTCGGGGGAGAGGTTGGGCGCTTGCCTTCAGCGTCATCTCCGCACCCCCCGTTGCCGTCCCCCTGGTCAGGCGCAGGCCGCGTCGGCGATCTCCAGGGCCCGGTCAATGATCCCCAGCCCTTCGTCCAGTTGGGCCTCGGTGATGCACAGGGGCGGCACGACGAAGATCCAGTTCCAGCGGACAAAGGTGTAGAGGCCGTTGGCCCGCAGGAAGGCGGCCACCTTGGCCATGGCCCCCATCTCCGAAGCCTTGGCGTTCCAGGGCGCCATCGGCTCCTTGGTGGCCTTGTCCTTCACCACCTCAATGACGGAGAAGAGGCCGATGTAGCGCACGTCCCCCACCGAGGGGTGGCGAGCCTTGAGGTCCTCCAGGCGCTGCCCCAGGACTCGGCCCATGGCCGCTGCGTTCTCAATGAGGCGGTCCTCCTCGTACACCTGGAGGGTGGCCAGGCCCGCGGCACAGGCCAGGGCGTGGCCGCTGTAGGTGAGGCCAGCCCAGAGGGTGCGTTCCTCAAAGAACTGGGCGATGGGCTCCGAGACCACCACCGCGCCCAGAGGCACATAGCCGCTGGTGATCCCCTTGGCCATGGTGATGATATCTGGCACCACCCCCCAGTGGTCCACGGCGAACCACTTGCCGGTCCGCCCGAAGCCGCTCATCACCTCGTCCGAAATGAGGAGGATGCCGTACTTGTCGCAGATCTCCCGGATGCGGGGCCAGTACTCGTCCGGCGGCACCAGGATGCCGTTGGAGCCGGTCACCCCCTCAAAGAGGACGGCGGCGATGCTCTCCGGCCCTTCCAGGCGGATGACCTCCTCCACGTGGGTGATGCACTCGCGGTGGCAGGTCTCCCGCGTCCAGCCGAAGGGGCAGCGGTAGCAGTAGGGGTCCAGCACGTGGATGACCCCCGGCATGGCTGGCTCCGCGGGGATGCGGCGCGGGTCTCCGGTGAGGGCGATCGCGCCGTAGGTCGCGCCGTGGAAGGAGCGGTACCGGGCGATGACCTTGTAGCGCCCGGTGTACAGGCGGGCGATCTTGACCGCGTTCTCGTTGGCCTCTGCACCGCCCAGGCAGAAGAAGGTCTTCTTCAGGTTGCCCGGGGTCACCTGCGCCAGTTTCTCCGCCAGGAGGCCCCTGGGCTCCGTGGCCATGCCCGGGTAGACGTAGCAGAGTTTCTCCGCCTGCTCCTTGATGGCCTGCACCACCTTGGGGTGCTGGTGGCCGATGTTGACGTTCATCAACTGGGAGGAGAAATCAATGTAGCGCTTGCCGTTCGCGTCCCAGAAGTACACCCCCTGCGCCCGGACCACCGGGATGGGGTCCACCGCCCCCTGCGCGGCCCAGGAGAAGAAAGTATACTCCCGGTTCAGACGCACGATCTCTTCCGCCGTCAGATGCTGCTTGCCTGCCATGTCCCTTGCCTCCGCATTGTGGATGAAGGCCTGCGCCTACAGTCGCACCTCGTAACTGGCCTCTATGGCCTTGATGAGGGCCACGAGCACCTCGTTGACCGGGGTGGGCATGCCCAGCCGCGCCCCCTCCCGGACGATGGCCCCGTTGATGACGTCTATCTCCGTGGGGCTCCCCCGCAGGACGTCCGCCAGCATGGACGACCGGTTGGGGGCCGTAGCCCGGCAGACCTCCTCCGTGCGGGCCACGGGGTCGTCGTAGGGGAGGGCGATGCCCAGGCGCTCCGCCACGGCCGCGGCCTCCTGCACGGCGCGGGCCATCAGGGCCCTCGCCGGGGGGATCTCCAGGAGCCGCCCGTTGTGCACCCGCAGGATGGCCGTGAGGGCGTTGATCCCCACGTTGACCACCAGTTTGCCCCACACGAGGGAGTTCAGGTCCGCGAGGAGGTGCACCTCCAGACCGGCCCGCTGGAAGAGGTCTGCCACCTGGCGCACCCGGGCCTCGTTTGCAGGGGTGTAGGCCAGGTGGGTGGGGCCCTGGCCGGCGTGGCGCACGTGGCCCGGGCCCAGCAAGGTTGCGCCGTGGGCGGTCACCCCCTGCACGGCCCGCGCCTCCCCCAAGACCTCCGCCACGACCTCGCGGTTGCCCACGCCGTTCTGCAAGGTGAGGGCCAGGCCGTCCGGTGTAAGGGCCTTGGCTGCCACCTCCGCCGCCCACCGCGTCTGGTGGGACTTGACGAAGATGAGGGCCAGGTCCGCCTCGCGGAGGGCTGTGGGGTCGCTCGTCGCCGGGAGGGACACCCGCACCTGGGAGCCGTCCAATTCCTCCAGGAGGAGGCCTCCTTCCTGGATGGCCCGCACGTGGGCCTCCCACGGGTCAAAGAGGACCACCTCGGCCACCCGGGCCAGGTACGCGCCGTAGAGGGAACCCATCGCCCCGGAACCGATCACCACCACGCGCATGGGACGCCCCCTTCCGCTTGCTCCCTACTCCAGTTCCCGCAGCAGGGCCTCGTAGACCTCGTCGGGCATGGTGAAGGAGTGTTCCCTGCCCGGGAAGGCCCCGCTGAGGACCTCCTGCCGGTACTGCTCCAGGGCCTGGGTGAGGATGGGGAAGATGTTGGCGTACCGCTTGACGAACTTGGGGGTGAAGCGGTCAAAGAGGCCGATGAGGTCGTGGATGACCAGGACCTGTCCATCGCAGTGCGGCCCCGCGCCGATGCCGATGGTGGGGATCTTCACCCGCTCGGTGATCAACTTCGCCAGGCGGTCGGGCACCGCCTCCAGGATGATGGAAAAAGCGCCCGCCTCTTCCAGCGCCGCGGCGTCGGCCAGGAGTTTTTTGGCCGCCTCCACGCTCTTCCCCTGCACCCGGAAGCCGCCCAGTTTGGAGATGCTCTGGGGGGTCAGGCCGATGTGGCCCATGACCGGGATGCCAGCGTCCACGATGGCCTTGACCGTGTCGGCCATCTCCTGGCCGCCCTCCAGTTTCACCACGTCCATGCCCCCCTCTTTGAGGAAGCGCCCGGCGTTGCGGACGGCCTCGCGGCGGTCCACTTGGTAGGAAAGGAAGGGCATGTCCCCCACCAGGAGAGGGTACTTGGCCCCGCGGGCCACAGCCCTGCAGTGGTGCAGCATCTCGTCCATGGTCACGGCCACGGTGTTCTCGTGCCCCAGGACGACCATGGCCAGGGAGTCGCCCACCAGGATGATGTCAATGCCGGCCCGGTCCACCAGGAGGGCGGTGGGGTAATCGTAGGCCGTGAGCATGGTGATGGGCTCGCCGCGCTGCTTCTTTTCCTGCAGGTCCAGGATGGTGACTTTCTTGCGCTCCATGGGCTCTGCTCCTCGCGTTGCAAGGGTTGGGAAGGCCCCTCTGCCGGTCCTATGGGGCAGGGGCCTCCTCGGGGTGGAGGGCTTCAAAGTTGCCGGCCACGCGCTCGCCGTACTCCAGGATGTGGCTCTTGAGCGTGGCTTCGGCGCGGTCCGGGTCGCGGTGCCGGATGGCCTCCAGGATGACCTCGTGGTACTGCACCAGTTGCTCCGGCGGGAGGCGGTGCTGGCTGGTGATGGCGACGAACATGCGCACTTGGGCGCTCATCCCCTCCCAGGCCTCCAGGAGGCGGCGGTGGTTGGCCGCCTGGCAGATGGTGCGGTGGAACTCCAGGTCCAGGTCGGTGAGGCGCTCCCGCTCCCCGCAGGCGGCGGTTTCTTTCATCTGCTGCACCAGGCTCTCCAGGCGGTCAATGACCTCCAGGGTGGGGGAAGTGGCCACCAGGCGCACGGCGAGCCCTTCCACCGCCGCCCGCAGGGTGTAGATCTCCCAGAGGTCGTGGCGCGAGACGTGGGCCACGTGGGCCCCGCGGTGGGGTTCGGCCACCACCAGGCCCTCGCTTTCCAAAAGGCGCAGGGCCTCCCGCACGGGTGCCCGGCTGATGCCCAGGCGTTGGGCGAGGTCCAGTTCCACCAGGCGCTGGCCGGGGCGCAGGACGCCGGAGACGATGGCTTGTCGGATGGCGGCGTAGGCAGCCTCGCGAAGGGACTTGTGGGGGACCTCGGCAAGTTCGGGCTTGTCGGACATGTTCCTGTACCCCCTACCGGGAGGGCGGAGGAGAGTATGTCTACTGTAGACAAAAGTGTAGCATATCTGGGCCGCCTTGTCAACATTTGACGCCTGCGGCCGTTCATGGTATAATGTCGACAATTCCTCCCAGCGGAAAGGGAACGAGCGCCCATGCCTGTGCACTCGGCCCAGCGGCGAAGCCCCCAGCCTTCGCCCGTTGCCTCCCTGGGGGTCGGCTCCCGACCCGCCGCCCTTGCCCCCTGCCTCTCGCCCCCGTCTTCCGGATGTCGGTGCCTCCCAGGACCCATTTTGAGCACGGAGGGGAACCATGTATAATGCCATCACCGATGTCCCGGGCCTGAAAGTCGGCCACTGCACGGACCTGGATGCCGCCACCGGCTGTACCGTGGTCCTCTGCGAGGATGGTGCCGTGGCCGGTGTGGACACCCGGGGGTCGGCCCCAGGCACCCGGGAGACGGACCTCATGCGCCCAGTGCGCCTGGTGCAGAAGGTCCATGCCGTCGTCCTCTCCGGGGGGAGCGCGTTCGGCCTGGACGCCGCGTGCGGGGTGATGCGCTACCTGGAGGAGCGGGGCATCGGCTTTGACACCGGCGTGGCCAAGGTCCCCATCGTGGCTGAGGCCGTCCTCTTTGACCTGGCCATCGGGAGTGCCACCGTGCGGCCGGACGCCGCGGCGGGCTACGCCGCCTGTCAGGCTGCCAAAAGCGGCCCCGTGGAGGAAGGGTGCGTGGGGGCCGGCACGGGGGCCACGGTGGGGAAACTCTTCGGCCCTGCCTGTGCCACCAAGTGTGGCCTGGGCACGGCCAGCGTCCAGATCGGGGGCGGGGTGAT
Organism: Anaerolineae bacterium; assembly: GCA_034434775.1. Lineage (GTDB taxonomy): Bacteria > Chloroflexota > Anaerolineae > DTPP01 > DTPP01 > DAOTYM01. The sequence continues at coordinate 5,617 of DAOTYM010000477.1, forward strand.
CGTGGCGGCCCTCGTCGCCGTGAACGCCTTCGGCGACGTGGTGGACCCCGAGACCGGGGCCATCCTGGCCGGCACCCGGGACCCCCAGACCGGGCAGTTCGTGGATACAGTGCGCAGGCTCCACGGGGATTTGAGCGGCTTTGCGGGGGCGTTTGCCCTTTCCAACACCACCATCGGCGTCGTCGCCACCAACGCCCGCCTCACCAAGGAGGGGGCCAACAAGGTGGCACAGATGGCGCACGATGGGTTCGCCATGGCCATCCGCCCGGTGCACACCATGTGGGATGGCGACACCATCTTCGCCCTGGCGACGGGGGAGAAGGAAGCCGACGTGAGCGTGGTGGGGGCGGTCGGGGCGCAGGTAATGGCCCGGGCCATCGTGCGGGCCGCCCAGAAGGCCACGTCCCTGGCCGGGGTGCCGGCCGCGGTGGACCTGCGCGAGGCCCTCGCCTCCCCGCGGCGCTCCTGAGCACCCCCTGGCGGCACGGGCGAGGAGAGGGGCTGGGAGAGGAGAACGGTGGACGAACGGCTTGCCTCCCGAGCAGGGGTGGACCTGGGGGGATCCCTCATCAAGATCGCCTATTTCTCCCCCGAGGGCCTGCAGGTCCAGTTGTTTCCGGCCACCAGCCTGGGTGAGACCATCGCCTACCTCCAGGCGCGGAACCTGCACCACCTGGTGCTGACTGGCGGCGGCTCCGTGCGGCACCGCCAGGCCTTTGACATCTTCCACGTGGAGACGGTGGACGAGTTCACGGCCAACATCGCCGGGGCCAACTACCTGCGGGAGGCCGAGGGACAGGCTGGGTTCCCCTACGTCCTCGTCTCCATCGGCACGGGGACCTCCGTCTACCGCGTCACGGAGGCTGGGGGCCAGCGGATTGCCGGCACCGCGGTGGGCGGGGGGACGCTCCTGGGCCTGGGACGCTTGCTCACCGGGGAGATGCGCTACGTGGACATCGTGGCCCAGGCCGCTACTGGCGACCGCTCCTTGGTGGACGTCCTGGTGCGGGATATCTACGGGCGGGACATCCCTGGCCTTCCTGGCGACATCACGGCATCCAACTTCGGCAAGAGCCTCTCTCCCCGCAAGGAGGACCTGGCCCGGGCCCTCCTCCAGATGGTGGGGGAGGTCATCGCCACGGTGGCCTGCCTGGCCGCCCAGTGCCACCAGATCCGGGAGGTGGTGTACATCGGCGCGTCCCTGCGGGAAAACGACATCCTGCGGGAAGTCCTGGATTCCAGCACGCGCTTCCTGGGCAAGGAGCCGCGCTTCCTGCGGCTGGGCGAGTTCGTGGGGGCCGTGGGGGCCCTGGTCCAGGGCCTGGCGCGGTAGGAGGGGAAACCCCACCCCCAACCCCCGCAAGCGAGGAGGGGGCAGGAGGAGGGGTGAGTGTGTATCATCTTCAGGAGAGGAGGTGCCTGTTTGTCCGAAGAACCCATCATCCGTGTGGAGAACGTGACCTTTGCCTACAACGCCGAGTCGGAGAACCCCATCGTTGCCCTCCGCGAGGTGAACCTGGAGATCTACCGAGGGGACTACCTGGTCATCGTGGGGCACAACGGTTCGGGCAAGTCCACCCTGGCCAAGCACTTCAACGCCCTCCTGACGCCCACCCAGGGGGACGTATGGGTGGAGGGCATGAACACCAAAGACCCCCGGCACACGTTGGACATCCGCCGGACCGTGGGCATGGTCTTCCAGATCCCCGACAACCAGATCGTGGCCACCATCGTGGAGCAGGACGTGGCCTTCGGCCCGGAGAACCTGGGCATCCCCCCCGATGAGATCGCCCGGCGCGTGGAGTGGGCCCTGGAAGTGACGGAGTTGAAGCCCTTCCGCCACCGCGCCCCCCACCTCCTCTCGGCTGGCCAGAAGCAGCGGGTGGCCATCGCTGGCATCATCGCCATGAAGCCGGATGTCATCGTCCTGGATGAGTCCACGGCCATGCTGGACCCGGTGGGGCGCGAGAGCGTCCTCGCGGCCGTGCGCCGGCTCAACCAAGAGGAGGGGATCACCGTGGTGGCCATCACCCACTTCATGCACGAGGCCACCGAGGGCAACCGGGTCATCGTGATGGAGGCCGGCCGCATCATCATGGAGGGGACCCCGCGGGAGGTCTTCAGCCACGTGGAGGAACTGCGCGACCTGATGCTGGACGTCCCCCAGCCCACGGAGGTCTCCTACGAACTGCACAAACTGGTGCCGGACTTCCCGCCCAACCTCCTGACGGTCCAGGAGGTGGTGGAGGAAGTCTGCCGCCGGGATGGGAGGGCACCATGACCTCAGCCAACGAGCCCATTATCCAGGTCAACGACCTGCACCACCGCTACCTGCGGGGCACCCCCCTGGAAGTGGTGGCCCTCAAGGGCGTCACCATGGAGATCTACCCCGGCGAGGCCGTGGGGATCATCGGGCGCACGGGGGCGGGCAAGTCCACCATCGTGCAGCACTTCAACGGCCTCATCCGCCCCCGCGAGCGGGGCAAGGTCATCGTGGACGGGATGGACCTGGCCGACCCAGACATTGACATCCGCGCCCTGCGCCAGAAGGTGGGGTTGGTCTTCCAGTACCCTGAGCAGCAACTGTTTGAGCGGTACGTGGGCGACGACGTGGCCTTCGGCCCCCTCAAGATGGGCCTGCCCATGGATGAGGTCCGCGAGCGGGTGCGGGAGGCCATGGAGATGGTCGGCCTGGGCTTTGAGGAGTTCAAGGACCGCTACACCTTCTCCCTGAGCGGCGGCGAGATGCGCAAGGCAGCCATGGCTGGGGTGCTGGCCCTGCGGCCCAAGATCCTCATCCTGGATGAATCCACCTCTGGCGTGGACCCCCGCAGCCGCAAGGAACTCCTCAGCCGCATTGACTACCTGCACCGCACCCGCGGCCTCACCGTCATCTTCGTCTCGCCCAACATGGAGGACATGGCCGGCCTGGTGGACCGCATCTACGTCATTGACGATGGCCGCACCGTCATGAGCGGGACCACCCGGGAGATCTTCTCCCAGCCGGAGAAACTGGTCCAGCACGGTCTGGGCATCCCTCAGATCACCGAAATCGTCCATGAACTCGGCCGCCGTGGGAAGGTTCCCCCCACCACGGTCCTGACGGTCCAGGAAGGGAAAGAGGTCCTATGGAAGATTTTGAATTCCTCCGGAACATAACCATTGGCCAGTACCTGCCCGGCGATTCCATCGTCCACAGGATGGACCCGCGGGCGAAGATCTCCATCATGCTCTTCCTCGTCATCGCCATCACCTTCAACATCTCCTACCTGGCCAACATCATCCTCTTGGTGGTGACGTTCCTCTTCGTCATCGCCTCGGGCATCTCGCTGGGGTACATCCTCTCGGGCGTCAAGCCGGCCATCCCCTTCATCGTGGTGCTGGCCCTGCTCCAACTCTTGTTCTACGGCGATGCCTACATCCCCTACAACGCCGTCTCCCGGACCCTCTTCCGCTGGGGCTGGATCCACATCACCAACGGGAGCGTGCAGTTGGTCATCGTCTCCACGCTGCGCTTCCTGCAGCTGCTGTTCCTGGCCAGCCTGCTCACCAACACCACCACCACCTCCGAACTGACCCACGGGATGGAAGCGATGCTCGCACCCTTCTCCCGCATCGGGCTGCCGGGGCACGAACTCTCCCTGGTGGCGACCATTTCCCTGCGCTTCGTGCCCATCCTGGCCGAGCAACTGGAGATCATCATGAAGGCCCAGGCCTCCCGCGGGGCCGAACTGGGCGCCAAGGGCAAACTGCAGTTCATCCAGACCACGCGGCAGGTGGTGGTGCTCATCGTGCCGCTCTTCATTGACGCCTTCCGCCGCGCCGAGGACCTGATCCTGGCCATGCAGGCCCGCTGCTACATGGGCGGGCGGGGCCGGACCCACCTCATGACCCTGAAGTTCTCGCGGACGGACCTCATCGCCTACGTGGTCGTCCTGGTCTTCTCGGCAGCCATGGTCATCTTCCGCAACTCTTTCCCCTTCTGAGGAGGAACCGTCATGCTCACCGATCTGGAACAGCGCGTCCTTTCCTACGTGGACCCCGACGAAGTCATCCACTGGACCCAGGACCTGGTCCGCATCCCCAGCGTCTACCGGCCTGAGCAGGGGGAGACGGAAGAGGAGGCGGCCCGGTGGGTCCAGGAGCGGCTGCGCGAAATGGGCCTCGCCACCCACTGGGAGGAGGCCGCGCCCCGCCGCCCCAACGTCATCGCCATCCTGGAGGGGGAGCCCGGGGGCAAGACCCTCATGTTTGAGGGGCATACCGACGTCGTCACCGAGGGCGACCGCAGCCAGTGGACCCACGACCCCTTCGGTGGGGATCTGGTGGACGGCCGCATCTACGGCCGCGGCTCCTGCGACATGAAGGCTGGGCTTGTGGCTGCACTGGGCGCGGTCAAGGCCATCCTGCGGAGCGGGGTGCGCCTCCGGGGGAACATCCTCCTCGGCGCGCTGGCCGACGAAGAAGGGATGATGCTGGGGGTGAAGCACTTCGTCCGCCAGGGCTGGGCCCAGAAGGTGGACGCCGCCGTCATCTGCGAGCCGGAGGACAACCGCCTCTGCATCGCCCAGAAGGGGGTCATGTGGCTCCGCCTGCAGGCCAAGGGGAAGATGTCCCACGGTGCCATGCCCCTTCAGGGGATCAACCCCATCTACCCCATGGGGCCCATCCTGGTGGCCCTGCGGGAGATGGAGGCGGCGGAGATCGCCAAGCACGGCTCCCACGTCTTCTTGGGGCAGCCCAGCATCACCCCCACCATCTTCCGCTCGCCGGTGGCTGGGGAGCCGCAGAACAACGTCATGCCGGCCGAAAGCACCCTCACGTTGGACATCCGCCTCATCCCCGGCCAGTCGCCAGACGACATGGAAGGGCGCATCCGCGCCCTCCTGGAGGAACGGAAGCGGGCCGGCGAGCGGGTGGAGTTCTCCCTGGAGGTCCTGGAGTCCCGGCCGCCCACCGCCACGCCGCGGGAGGAGCCCCTGGTCCAGGCCATGCACGCTGCCTACCTGGACCTGACGGGCAAGGAGCCCACCTACGGCGGCGTGCCCGGCACCACCGACGGGACCATCCTCTTCAACTGGGCGGGCGTCCCGGTGGTTACCTGCGGGCCCGGCGACACGCACATCCCCCACCAGGTGGACGAATGGGTGGGGGTGGACCAACTGCTGGAGGCGACGAACCTCTACGTGCTGACGGCCCTGCGCTACCTGGGCACGGCCTAGTGCTGGACCACAATAAAAAACTCCGTTTTCGGCCGTGCAGGTCACTGTTGCAGGCTCGTAGGGGCGCACGGCCGTGCGCCCCTACTCAGATTGCATACCGTCAAGAACCACCGTGGCGTAATGCTAGGCGCGACGGGGGTTCCCTTTCGGGGTTAACCGGGAAAAGAGCAAAGCTCAACCTCTCCTATCTCCCAGAGGCGGCGGGGTAAGGAGAGGTCTGGATGGCTGCCGACATGGACCAGGGCTCCATCACCCACGTGGCCGGCCTGCGGGTGGGCCACTGGACGGACACGAGGGCCGCCACCGGCTGCACCGTGGTCCTCTGCGAAGAGGGGGCGGTGGGGGGCGTGGACGTGCGGGGGTCCGCCCCAGGGACCCGCGAGACGGCCCTCCTTGGGGGCGTGGGCCCTTCCTGGCCGGTCCATGCCGTGGTCCTCACTGGCGGCAGCGCCTTCGGCCTGGCGGCCGCGGGCGGGGTGATGCGCTTCCTGGAGGAGCGGGGCGTTGGCGTACGCCAGGGTCCGGCCCTGGTGCCGGTGGTGCCCGCGGCGGTGCTCTTTGACCTGGCCCTGGGGGATGCCCGGAGGCGGCCCGACGCGGAGGCGGGCTACGCTGCCTGCCAGGCGGCCACGGACGGGCCGGTGGAGGAAGGGTGTGTGGGGGCTGGCACCGGGGCCTCCGTGGGGAAACTCTTCGGGCCGCGGATGGCCACCAAAGCCGGGCTGGGGACCTGCAGCCTGCGCACCGGCGATGGCTTCGTGGTGGGCGCCCTGGTCGCGGTCAACGCCTTCGGCGATGTGGTGCACCCCGGAACGGGCACGGTCCTCGCCGGCACCCGGCGGCCCGTGGTGGGAGGGTTTCTGGGCACGGCCAGGCATCTGGGGAGCCGCTGGGCCCAGTTCCTGTTGCGGTTCGCCCGCATGACCAACACCACCCTCGGCGTGGTGGCCACCGATGCCGCCCTCTCGCGGGAGGAGGTGCGGAAACTGGCCCAGATGGCCCACGACGGGTTGGCCCTGGCCATCCGCCCGGTGCACACGATGTGGGACGGCGATACCCTTTTCGCCCTGGCCACTGGCAAGGCCGGTGTGCCTGCGGCAGGCGTCAGCGTGCTGGGGGCCCTGGCAGCGCAGGCAGTGGCCCTGGCTTCCGTGCGAGCCATCGCGCAGGCCACGCCGTTGGCGGGCCTGCCGTCGGCCCGAAGCCTGGGAAGGGGGGAACGGGTGCAGGAGTCTCTGGCCTACCTGGCCCGAGCGCGGGAAGGGGGTGATGTCCGCAGCGTGAACTTTGGACCGAGATGAGCCATTGATCGGCGCGTGGAGACTTTCGGGGACCTGCAGGGCCGGGCCCATGAGGAGGCAGGGGCCTGGCCTCCCAACGACAGATGGAGGGGAACAACCATGGAGAAAGGGTTCACCGTTCGCAAGATCGTCGTCTCCGGGGTGCTGGGAGCCATTGCCATTCTGCTTGGCGCAACCCGGCTTGGCTTCATCCCCGTCCCCACCGCGGCTGGCAACGCGACCATCATGCACGTGCCAGCCATCATCGGTGGGATCATGGAAGGCTGGGTCGTCGGCGGGGTCATCGGCGCCATCTTCGGCATCTTCAGTTTCCTCCAAGCCACGGTGCCGCTCTTCAAGGACCCCCTGGTGGCGATCCTCCCGCGCCTCTTCATCGGCGTCACTGCGTACTTCACCTACGCCGCGCTGAAGAGGGCCAATGAGTACCTGGCCCTCATCGTCGCTGCGGCCGTGGGGACCCTGACCAACACCGTGCTGGTGCTGGGCATGGCCGTGGTCCGCGGCTACATGGCGCCTGCGGTGGCCTTGGGTGTCGGCGTCACCCACGGCATCCCCGAGATCATCGTCGCCTGCATCATCGTGGTGGCGGTGGTGGCTGCCTGGAAGCGGATTGAGACCGGCACCGGCAAGGCCAAGGTCTAAATCTACTTGCCCCCTTCCCAGGCCCCAAGAGGCGGGACCGGAGCCGGTCCCGCCTCTTCTTCT
>DAOTYM010000478.1:0-1583 GCA_034434775.1 Anaerolineae bacterium
GCGCTTGGCCCACGCCCGGTTCCTGGAACCCTCTTCCAAGGCCATCCTGACCCTGGTCACCTGCTGGCCCTACGTGAGCAACACCCACCGCGTGGTGGTGGTGGCCGAACTGGTGGGGCCGTACGGAGGCCCCTGACCGCAGGGTTTGACGGCCTGAGGAGGGTGTGTTATAGTTCGTGCTGGCATCCCTGCCAGCCGTTTTGCCCCGCGCCTTGCTTCAGGGAGGGGAGCCCGCCGTGGCGCAGCAGCCCGAACCCACCCGCTACCACGCCACCATCAAGGAGTGGCCCACTTCGGAGCGCCCCCGCGAACGCCTCCAGCACTACGGAGCCGAGGCCCTCTCCACCGCGGAACTCCTGGGCATCGTGTTGCGGGTGGGCCAGCGCGGCGAGACCGCCGTGGCCATGGCCCGGCGCCTCCTGGAGACCTACGGCGGCCTGCGGGGGCTGGCCCAGGCCTCCTTTGGGCAACTCTGCCAGGAGCGGGGCCTCAGCACGGCCAAGGTGGCGCAGATCAAGGCCTGCTTGGAACTGGGACGCCGCCTCCTGGCCACCGCGCCAGACGAACGCCTCCAGATCCGCTCCCCCGCCGACGTCGCCAACCTCCTCCTCGCCGAGATGAGCCTCCTGGAGCGGGAGGAGATGTGGGTCCTCCTCCTGGACACCCGCTACCGCCTCAAGGAGGTGGTCAAACTCTACGCCGGCTCCCTCAACGCCAGCACCGTGCGCATCGCCGAACTCTTCCGCGACGCCGTCCGCACCAACAGCGCCGCCATCCTGGTCACCCACAACCACCCCTCCGGCGACCCCACCCCCTCCCCCGAGGACATCCGCCTCACCGAGATGGCGGTCCAGGCTGGCAAACTGCTGGACATTGAGGTGCTGGACCACATCATCATCGGCCAGGGCCGGTACGTGAGCCTGAAGGAGCGCGGCCTGGGGTTCGGCTAGCGAGCCCCGGCCTCCCGTCGGATGTGCTGTGGAACGTGCTGCAGGCCCCTTGCCTCCACCGCAGTCCGCGATGCGGGGCCCCTCTTGCCCAAGGAGGTGCGAGATGCGCAGGTCGCTCAAAGTTCTGGCCATCGTGGTGGGTGTGCTTCTGCTCCTGGCCGTGGTTGTGGGCGGATGGCTCGCCTGGACCATCCGCCTCCCCTGGCCGCAGACCAAAGGGGAAATCCGCCTCCCGGGCCTGCAGGCCCCGGTCACGGTGGTGCGCGATCGGTGGGGCATCCCCCACATCTACGCCAGCACCAGCCACGACCTCTTCATGGCCCAGGGGTTCGTGCACGCCCAGGACCGCTTCTGGCAGATGGAGTTCTGGCGCCGCATTGGGAGCGGGCGGCTTTCCGAGGTGCTGGGCAAGGCAGCCCTGGAGGACGACAAGTTCATCCGCACCGTGGGCTGGCACCGCACCGCGGCGCGCGAGGTGGAACTGCTGGACCCCGCATCGCGGGCCGCGCTGGAAGCCTACGCCGAGGGGGTGAACGCCTACATCGCCGAGCACCGCGGCCGCTGGGGCCTGGAGTTCGCCCTATTGCGCCTCCAGGGGACGGCCTTCACCCCGGAGCCCTGGACCCCCTTCAA
>DAOTYM010000479.1:0-2559 GCA_034434775.1 Anaerolineae bacterium
AGGCCTCTGTGGACCTTTACAACACCGTCCTGTACGGCAACCGTGCCCGGGGCGGGGAGGAGGTGCAGGACCTCTACATCGGCGAGCGGTCACCCGGGGAGGCTGTGGCCCACGCCTACCATAGCGATGTGGGGGTGGTGACCTTGGGCACGGGCCTGCCGACCTACACGGCGACGAACGTCATCAGCGCGGACCCGGCCTTTGCCAACGTCGCGGCCGGCGACTACCACCTGACGGCGGTCTCGCCGTGCCGGGATGCCGGCACGGCGGCTGTGCCCGACCCGCCGGGGTTGCCGGCGCACGACTTTGAGGGGCAGCGGCGGGTGATGGGCCCCGCGCCGGATATCGGCGTGGATGAGTACGGGGCGGCCCGCTACCTGCCGCTGGTTCTGAAGGACTGAGGCCTCACCCCATCCCCCAATTCCCTTCCCCTCTCCGAGTCGGAGAGAGGAGGGGGCTAGGGGGTAGGGGAGAGGTGTAAAGAGAAAGGCTGGCCTTAGGAGCCAAGCCACTGGAGGTGCGTGGATGGTCAGCAGGACCATCCCCTCAGAACTGAAGCCCTACTTCCAAGAATACGACCTGCAGTCCCTGGAGGTTGAGCGGGATGCCGTCCTGATCATCCAGCGCGTGTTGGAGCACGGCACGTGGGATGAGGTGCGGTGGCTTCTCGGTGTGTACGGCGCGCCACGGGTTCGGGCCTTCTTGCGGGAGCACGGCGAGCGGCTCCTCTCTCAAACTGCCTTCAACTATTGGCGCAAACTGTTTGGCATCCGTCGTTGGCGCCGGTCTCCCTTCCCGACGCCGAAGGGGGAGGTATGGAACGGGTAAGCCCTGCCAAGCCCCACTGGGAAGCGCTGACTCCTGAGACACGCCAGTGCTTTGACAAGGCAAGCCGCCTGTCGTTCATCCGTCGCTTCTATTTGGCTAGAGGCACGGGTCTGGCTTTGCACTTAGGGCATCGGTTCTCGGTGGACCTGGATTTCTTCTCGCCCGAGGCCGACGCTGTCGGCCCTGACATGCGGGCCGAGTTACGAGACGCATTCCACGACCCTTCTCTCTCCATCATCCATGATAAGGATGGGACCTTTTCTGCGACCTGGCGCGGTGTGGGGATCAGTTTCTTTCGCCTGCACCTCTACCCCCTGGTCCAGGAACCTTGGTTGGTCCAAGGGGTGCCTGTGGCTACGCTGGAAGAGATCGGGGCAATGAAGTTGGCGGCGATCATTGACAGGGGCTCTCGCAAAGACCTGGTAGACCTCTATTACATCTTGCAGAAGGTCCCCATTGAGCGGCTGTTTGAGGTAGCAGCCGTCAAGTATGCCCGGGTGCGCGCCTTCGCTATCAGTGCCACGCGGGCCCTGGCGTACTTTGAGGATGCTGAAGCCTTACCGATGCCCCTGATGATTGACCAGACGCCTTGGACCACGATGAAGCGGTTTCTGGAACGTAAGGCTTTGGAGGTCGGTAGGAAGCATTTGGAAGACCTCTGGGCATGAGAGGATACCCCGCTCGGCTCTCCCCTCGGTGGGGCGACCTGTGCGTTGCCCGCAGGGGTCTTGCCTGGATTCAAGAAGGAGGAGGTGCAGATGGAAAGGAAACCGGGGCAGTTCTACCTGGGCCGCGCCTACGACGTAGAGGCCGGCAACCTGCAGGATGAGCCGGTCTTCTACAAGGCCGACCACCTGACCACCCACGCCGTCTGCATCGGCATGACCGGCAGCGGCAAGACGGGCCTGGGCGTCGGCCTCCTGGAGGAGGCCATCCTCCAGGGCATCCCCCTCCTCGTGGTGGACCCCAAGGGGGACGTGGTCAACCTGTTCCTGCAGTTCCCGAACCTCGCCCCGGAGGAGTTCCAGCCGTGGGTGGACCCTGCCGAGGCCCAGCGGGAGGGCCTCTCGGTGGGCGAGTACGCGGCCAAGGTGGCTGAGACCTGGCGCAAGGGCCTGGCGGACTGGGGCCTGGGCCCGGAGGACGTGCGCCGCCTGCGGGAGGCGGCAGAGTACACCATCTACACGCCCGGCAGCGATGCCGGCACCCCCGTAAGCATCCTCCAGAGTTTCCGCGCCCCCAAGGAAGGCTGGGAGGCGGCAGGCGAGGAGGCGCGGGAGCAGGTGACGCACCTGGTCTCGGCCCTCCTGGGCCTGGTGGGGGTGCAGGCCGACCCTCTGCGCAGCCGGGAACACGTCCTCCTGGCCAACCTGGTGGAACATGCCTGGCGCGAGGGGCGGGACCTGGACCTGCCGGCCCTCATCCAGGGGGTGCAGAAGCCGCCCTTCCGCAAGTTGGGCGTCTTTGACGTGGACGCCTTCTTCCCGCCGGACGACCGCTTCCAGTTGGCCATGCTCCTCAACAGCCTCATCGCCGCGCCGACCTTCCGCGCCTGGACCGAAGGGGACGCGCTGGACATCGGGGGGTTCCTCTGGACGCCGGAGGGACGGCCGCGCGTCTCGCTCTTCTACCTGGCCCACCTGAACGATGCGGAGCGGATGTTCTTCGTGACCCTCCTCCTGGAGGCGGTGCGGGCCTGGCTGCGGAGGGAGTCCGGGTCGCCCACGCTGC
>DAOTYM010000480.1:0-3930 GCA_034434775.1 Anaerolineae bacterium
CGTGAGGAGCCAAGGGGCGGAAACGAGGGGGTTTCTGCCCGAGAACAAACAAGGAGGTTTGTGCCATGTTGGAACCGTTGCTGGCTCAGGCCTGGAAGTACGACGGCCAGGTTACCACGGATTGGGATCGGGTCTTCGCCCGCCGGACGCGGCGCATGAAGAGTTCGGCCATCCGGGAACTCCTCAAGTTGACGATGCAGCCGGACGTCATCTCCTTTGCCGGGGGCATGCCGGCCCCGGAACTGTTCCCGGTGCGGGAGTTCCGCGAGGCCTGTGCCTACATCCTGGAGACCCAACCCCACGTTGCCCTCCAGTACGGCCCCACCGAAGGATATCCCCGCCTGAAGGAACTCCTGGCGGAGAAGATGCAGAAGTACGGCGTGCCAGCGGAGCCGGCCAACGTCCTCCTGACCAACGGCTCCCAGCAGGCGCTGGACCTCATCGGCCGGGTCTTCCTCCAGAACGGGGATGTGGTCATCACCTCGGAGCCGACCTACTTGGGCGCGATCCAGGCTTGGAACCCCTACGGGCCGCGCTACGTGACCGTGCCCATGGACGAGCACGGCATGATCACGGAGAAACTGGAAGAGGCCCTGCGGGAGAACCCCAAGGCCAAGTTCATCTACGTCCTCCCGAACTTCCACAACCCCGCTGGGATCACCGAGAGCCTGGAGCGCCGCCAGAACATCGTGGAACTGGCTGTCCGGTACGGGGTCTTCATCGTGGAGGACGACCCCTACGGCGAACTGCGCTTTGAGGGGGAGGACATCACGCCTCTGGTGGTCATGCACAAGGAGAACACCTTCTACCTGAGCACCTTTTCCAAGACTCTGGCGCCAGGCATCCGCCTGGGGTGGCTGGTGGCCCCCGAGGCCATCATGACCAAGTTCATCCAGGCCAAGCAGGGGATGGACCTGCACACGAGCACCTTCGTGCAGATGATCGCCGCCGACATCATGGAGCGGGGCATCCTGCGCCAGCATGTCAAGAAGATCCGCCAGGCCTACAGGGAGCGGCGGGATGTCATGCTGCGGGCGCTGGAGGCCTACTTCCCGGAAGGCACCACGTGGACGCGCCCCCAGGGAGGGCTCTTCCTCTGGGTGCAGATGCCAGAGCAGGTGGATGCCGACGACCTGCTCAGGGCAGCCATTGAGGAACGGGTTGCCTTCGTGCCCGGGCACGCCTTCTACCCAGACGGCCGGGGGCGCAACACCATGCGCCTGAACTTCTCCAACGCCCAGCCAGCCCAGATAGAGGAAGGCATCCGGCGTTTGGGGAGGGCGCTCCAGCGCATGCTGGGGTAGAAGCCCTTTCCCCAGCCCCTTTCCCGTGCACGGGGAGGAGGGCCTGGGGTGAGGTTGGAGACAAGGGTTGGGGGCAGGGGCTCCCTGTGCCTATCCAGAAAACCAACGGTTCACACTGTGCCATCACACCCATCGCGCCCGGAGGGAGGAGGTGCCCACGCCACGGATCGTGGAAGCCAGGCTGCGCGTCCGCTACGCCGAGACGGACGCGCAGGGCGTGGCTTACTACGCCAACTACTTCGTCTGGTTTGAGGTGGCCCGCGTCCACTACCTGCGGGCCTGCGGCGAGGACTACCGGGCCTGGGAAGCCCAGGGCCTGGGGATCAACATCGTGGAGGCCGCCTGCCGCTACTTCGCCCCGGCCCGCTTTGACGACCCGCTGGTGGTCCGTGCTTGGGTGAGCCACGTCGGGAACAGCAGTTTCCGGTTTGAGTACCAGGTCCTCCACGAGGAGCGGGGAGACCTCCTGGCCGAGGGGCACACGGTGCAGGTCTTCGTGGACCTGAGGGCCGGAAGGTCGGTTCCCATCCCGCCGCCGTTGCGCCAGGTCCTCGCCGCCCAGGAGGATGGGGATGCTTGAGGAGCGCGCCTGGGGCGATGTGGTCGGGTTCCGGATGGCCCGCTCGTGGCTGGGCCGGGGCCTCTATTTCACCGCCGCCTACCTGGTGGATGGCCTCCTGATAGACACTGGCTGCGCCTATACGGCGCGGGAACTGGACCGCGCCCTGGAGAGCCGCCCGGTGGCCCAAGTGGTGAACACCCACCGGCACGAGGACCACATCGGCGGGAACGGCCTCCTGCAGCGGCGGCGCGGGGTGCCGATCCTGGCCCCGGCCGGCGCCCTCCCGTACGTGGAGGACCCCCGCCGCCTGCGCCTGCACCTGTACCGCCGGGCCTTCTGGGGCTGGCCGGAGCCCGCCGAGGCCCAGCCTCTGGGCGACGAGGTCCTCACGGACGGCCATTGCTTTGTGGTCGTGCAGACCCCAGGCCACACCCCAGAGCACGTGGCCTTCTACGAGCCCCGCGAGGGGTGGCTTTTCTCCGGGGATGCCTTCGTCGGGGGGAGGGACCGGGCCCTCATGAGCGACTCCGACCTCCACGCCATCATCGCCTCCCTCAAGCGCATCCTGGAACTGGACCCCAAATGGCTCTTCCCCGGGAGCGGGAAGCCGCGGGAGCGACCGGTCCAGGAGATCCGGGAGAAGGTCCAGTACCTGGAGAACCTGCGGGACCGGGTCCGTGAACTCCACGAGCAGGGCCTCTCGCCCCAGGCCATCCGCCAGCGGGTCCTGGGGCGCGAGACGTCCCTCGCCTGGGTGACCTTTGGGCACTTGTCGGGCCTGAACCTGGTGCGCAGTTGCCTCCAGGGGACGGGCGAGCGCGGAAGTTGATGCCGAGAGGAGGGAAACCATGGCCAAGAAGCCGCTGGGTGGGCTCATCCTGCACGGGTTCACGTCCAGCCTGGACTGCGTGAGCGCCCTTGTGCCGGTGATGGAGCGGCACGGCCTGCCGTACCGCATGCCCGTGCTGCGAGGGCACGGCACGAAGTGGCAGGACCTGCAGGGGGTGCGCTGGCCCGACTGGTACGCGGACGCGGAAGCCGCGCTCCAGGACCTGCTGACGGAGGCAGAGAGGGCGGTGGTCGCGGGGCTTTCTATGGGGGGCCTGGTGGCCCTGCAACTGGCGATGGAGCACCCCCAGGAGGTGGCCGGGATCGCCCTCATCGCCGCGGCGTTGCGCATCAACAACCCGCTGGCGCCCGGCGGCCCCCTGAGTTTCCTGCGGCCGGTGGTAGGGCGCCTCCTCTGGTCGTGGCCCATGCCGCCGAACTACGCCGACAAGGAACTGGAGAAGTACGACACCAACTACCCCCGCGCCCCCATAGATGCCATCAACTCGCTCCTGGAGTACGGGCCGTACATTGAGGCCCGCCTGGGGGAAGTGCGGGCGCCGGCCCTCATCCTCCAGTCCACCAAGGACCCGACGGTCAAGCCCGAAAGCGCCACGGTGATCTACGAGCGCATCGCCTCGGCGGACAAGGAACTGGTCTGGTTCCACCGCACGCACCACGAGATGCTGCGCGACGTGGAGCGGGAGGACGTGGTGGCCGCGGTGGAGCGGTTCGTCGTCCGCCTCATGGAGAGCGCGGCGCGATGACCTCCGCTGGCCTGGACCTCCTGGAGCGCCTGGAGGAGGACCCCTTTGCCCTCTGGCGTGGACGGGAGGGCCTCCCCGCCGTGGGGACCATCTGCCCCTGTGTGCCTCCCGAACTCATCCACGCGGCCGGCTTTGCGCCGGTCCTGGTGCCCCCAGCGGTTTCCAGCGCGCCCCTGGCCGACGCGCACCTGCCCACCGCGTGCTGCGCGCTGGCGCGGGGCGCGCTGGAAGTGGCCCTGCGGGGGGACTCGTCTTTCCTCCAGGGGATGGTCCTGCACCGCACCTGCGATGCCATGACCTTCCTGGGGGACCTGTGGCCCCATGCCGTGGGGCGGGGGTTCGCCGTCGTCCTGAACCTGCCGCGGCAGCCCGAGGAACCGCGCGCGGTGGGGTACCTTGTGGGGGAGTTGCAGCGGGCCTTCGGGGAACTTCGCCAATCTTCCGGCGCGGAGGGACCTCCCCAGTGGGA
>DAOTYM010000481.1:0-7551 GCA_034434775.1 Anaerolineae bacterium
TGGCTGCGGAGGGCGGGAGCCGCCTGCAGGAGGTGGAGCCCGTCGTGGACGTGGTGCGGGCTGACCTGGTGAAGGACCCCCGAGCCGTGCCGCTGGAGCAGAAGAAGGCCCTCCTGGACGAGTACAACGAGGCCCTCTGGGCCAGTTCGCCCAAGATCCAGACCACCGTCATCCGCTACCACGACGTCTTCCGCCGGAAGTGGCTGGCCACCTCCGAAGGGACCTACATAGAGCAGGAGCGGGCGGACGTCACCGCGTCCTTCGTGGCCGTGGCCCGGGAGGGGAACGACGTGCAGCAGGCCACCCTCTCCCTGGGCAGCGCGGAGGACTACGGCATCGTGGAAAACCTCCACGAGCAGGTGGCCGATGTGGGACGCCAGGCCGAGGCCCTCCTCACGGCGCGCCCGGTGAAGGGGGGCACCTACACCGTGGTGGTGGACCCCATCCTGGCGGGGGTCTTCGTGCACGAGGCCTTCGGGCACCTTTCCGAGGCCGACCACGTCTACGAGAACCCGCGCCTCCAGGAACTGATGGTCCTGGGCAAGCGCTTCGGGCCGCCCGAACTCCACATCTACGATGGAGCCGCCGTCCCCCACCGGCGGGGCTCGTACAAGTACGACGACGAGGGCGTGCCCGCCCAGGTCACCCCCCTGGTGGAAGGCGGGGTGCTGGTGGGCAGGCTCCATTCCCGGGAGACGGCAGCCAAGATGGGCGAACGGGTCACCGGCAACGCCCGGGCCCTCAGTTACCGCTACCGGCCCCTGGTCCGCATGACCAACACCTACATCGCCAACGGCACCGTGCCCAAGGAGGACCTCTTCGCCGACATCCGGGAGGGGATCTACGTCATCCGCTCGCTGGGAGGGCAGACCGACGTGGAGATGTTCACCTTCGCTGCGGCCCAGGCCTTCATGATCCGCAACGGCCGCCTGGCGGAGCAGGTGCGCGGCGTAAACCTGAGCGGCAACCTGTTTGAGACCCTGATGAACATTGAGGCCATCGGCAACGACTTCCAGTGGGGGCCCGAGGGGGGCGGGTGCGGCAAGGGCGGCCAGAGCCCCCTGCCGGTGGGGACGGGCAGCCCCCACCTGCGCATCCGCAACGTCGTGGTCGGCGGCGAGTAGGCGCGGGCGGAGGAGAGGCATGGCGACGGACGATCTGGGGTTTCTGGACCGGGACTTCCGGGCCTACCTGGAGCAGGTGCTGGACCTGGCCTCGCGGCGCGCGGACCAGGCGGAGGTCTTCGGCGTGCAGTCCATCCACACGCCGGTGACCTTTGAGGCCAACCGGCTGAAACTGGTGGAGACGAAGGAGACGCGCGGGGCCTCCCTGCGGGTGATCGTGGGGGGGAAGGTGGGCCTGGCCAGCGCCACCCGCCTGGACGCCCCCCAAGACCTGGTGGAGGAGGCCCTGGCGGTCGCCCGCCTGGGGGGGCCGGTGGCGTACGAACTCCCGGGGGCTGCGGCGTTCCCTTCCCTGCCTCTGTACCATGAGGACGCGGCCTCTTGGGAGCCGGCGGCCATGGTGGAGGCCGGCCGGGGCATGATCGCTGCCCTCCTGGAGGAGAACGGCGAACTCCTCTGCGATGCCCACCTGGGCAAGTCGGTGGAGGGCATAGCCCTCCTCAACTCCCGGGGGCTGGCGGCCGGCTACCAGAAGCCCTCGGTGGGGGCCTCCCTGGGGGCCAACTGGATCCGCGGCACGGACATCCTCAACGTGTGGGAGGAGGAAGCCTCCCTGCGCCTGGACCTGGACTTCGGGAACCTGGTCCGGACCGTGGCGGAAAAGGTCCGCTTGGCCGAGCGGACCGTGGTCCCGCCGACGGCCCAGATGCCGGTCATCTTCACCCCCAAAGCGGTGGCCTCCACCCTGCTGGAATCCCTGGAGATGGCCTTCAACGGGAAGTTGGTCTGGGAGGGGGCCTCTCCCCTGGCAGGGCGCTTGGGGGAGCAGGCCTTTGACCCGCGCCTCTCCCTCGTGGATGACCCCCTGGCGGAAGAAGGGGTGGGGAGCAGCCCCATGGACGACGAGGGCGTGCCCGCGCGGCCGCTGACCTTGGTGGAGCGGGGGGTGGTCCGGGCCTTCTACTACGACCTCCACACGGCGGCCCTGGCAGGCGTGCCCCCCACCGGCCACGGACGGCGGGGCCTCGGGGCCCTTCCCGCGCCAGGGCTCAGCAACCTGGTCTTCTCCGCGGGGGAGACGCCCTTCGCGGAGATGGTGAGGAACCTCAAGCAGGGGCTTGTGGTGGACCAGACCATGGGGGCCTGGGCCGGGAACACCCTCGCCGGCGAGTTCTCGGGCAACGTGCACCTGGGGTACCTGGTGGAGAACGGCGAATGGGTGGGCCGGGTCAAGGACACCATGGTGGCCGGCAACGTGTTCCAGGCCCTGGCCGACATCCTGTACATCGGCGACCAGGCGGAGTGGGTGCAGGGCTCGGTCCGGGTGCCCCCCTTCTGCTTCCGCTCCCTGGGGGTGGCGAGCAAGGGACGCGCGTAGGGCACGCGGAGGCGCGCGCCCTCACGGGGCCAAGATCACGGCCATGGCCAGGGAGAGGAACCGCGTCTCGGCGGTATCGGCCCGGGAGTTGATGATGATGGGGACCTTGGCCCCCACCACCAGCCCGGCCATGCGCCCGCCGCCGAAGTACTGGATGGCCTTGGCCATGGTGTTGCCGGCTTCCACCCCGGGCACGATCAGGAGGTCCGCATGGCCGGCAACCGGCCCTCTGATCCCCTTGGCCTCCGCTGCCGCCGGCGAGACGGCCACGTCCAGGGTGAGGGGGCCCTCCACCACCGCCCCTTCCACCCAGCCCTGCTCGGCCATCTTGGCCAAGGCCAGCGCCTCCACCGAGGAGCGCATCTTCGGGTGCACCAGTTCCGAGGCCGAGAGGATGGCCACCTTGGGCTCCCGCAGGCCGAAGCGGTGGGCCACGTCCACCGCCATCCGCAGGATCTCCAACTTCTGGTAGATGTCGGGGTAGAGGACCACGCCGCTGTCGCTGATGTAGATGAGGCGGTCAAACCCTGGGACCTCAAAGATGCCCACATGGGCCAGGAGGTGCCGGTCCCGCAGGCCCCGCTCCCGGTCCAGGGCCGCGCCCAGGAGGTCGCTCGTCTTCAGTTGCCCCTTGACCACGATCTGGGCCCGGCCCTCCCGCGCCAGCGCCACGGCCTGAGCCGCGGCGCGGTGCACGTCCGGCTCGTGCACCACCTCCGCGTGGGCCAGGGTGAGGCCCAGTTCGGCCCGCAGGCGCTCAATGCGCGGCGCATCCCCCACCAGGATGCTGTGGGCCAGCCCCTCCCGTTCCGCCTCGTCCATGGCCACGAGGACTTCGGGGTCCGCCGCCGCGGCCACAGCGGCCGTCTTCGGCCCGAGCCCCCGCGCCTCCACCACCATCTCGTCCAGAGTGCGGATCGCCATCTTCCCTCCGTCTCCTCCCGAAGGCGCTGTCCAAAGAAATAGAACCGAGCCGCCCGGCGCCTGGGCCGCTCCCCAGGCTCCGGGCCTCATCCCGCCCCGCGCTCGGCGAGGAAGCGCAGGGCCGCGGCTGCCAGCACCGCCGCGCCCACCGGCAGGGCCGCCTCGTCTATGTCAAAGGTCGGGCTGTGGGCCGGCCGGGGCGGCTCGCCCGGGGCCCTCGTCCCCAGGTAGAAGTAGCAGCCCGGCGCCCGCTGTGCCAGGAAACTGAAGTCCTCGGACCCCATCTCGGGGGAGATCTCCTGCACGTGCTCCTCCCCCAGGGCCTCCACGGCCGCGGCACGCACCAGGGCTGTCAGCGCGGGGTCGTTCCAGGTCACCGGGAACCCCTCCACCACCTGCAGGTCCCAGGACCCGCCCAGGGGCTCCACGATGCGGCAGGCATCCTGGAGCCCGGCGGCCAAGAGGCTCCGGACCTCCGGCGTGAAACTGCGGATGGTCCCCTCCATGCGCACCTCGTCGGCCACCACGTTGGAGCGCACGCCGCCCTGGATCACGCCCACGGTGATGACCCCGTGGTCCATCGGTGAGAGGCGGCGCGAGACCACGGTCTGGATGGCGAGGACCACCTGGGCGGCGAGGACGATGGCGTCCACGCCCCGGTGGGGGTAGGCAGCGTGGGCTGCCCGCCCCCGGACCGTGGCCACGAAGCGGTCTGCGGCGGCCATCAGGGGGCCGGCCCGGAACCCCACCTGCCCCCGCTCCAACTCCGACGTGACGTGGAGGCCCACCACAGCGTCCACGCCCTCCATGGCCCCATCTTCCACCATGCGCACGGCGCCGCTCTTGCCCTCGGCGTCGCCCCCTTCTTCGCAGGGCTGGAAGAGGAAGCGCACCTGCCCTTGGGCAGGCGGGGCTTCGGCCAGGAGCATGGCCGCGCCCAAGAGACAGGCCACGTGGGCATCGTGGCCGCAGGCGTGCATCACGCCTGGCCGGCGGGAGGCGTAGGGCACTTCGTTCCCCTCCTGGATGGGCAGGGCGTCCATATCGGCCCGCAGGGCGATGCAGGGGCGGCCGCTCCCCAAGGTGCCCACCACTCCCGTCCTGCCCACGCCTTCCCGCACCTCAAGGCCCAGGCGCCGCAGGTGCTCCGCGGCCAGGCGGGCCGTCTCCACTTCCTGAAAGCCCAGTTCGGGATGCTGATGGACCTTGCGACGGATCTCCCGCAGCGTTTCCTGAAGGGCCTGCGCCCTCTGCAACAAGCCTTCCATGACGACACCTCTTCAGCGATAGGGGCTTCGCCCATTATGATACCACAGAACCCGCGCCCCCGCACGTGGCAGGGGATGGGTGAGGCAGAGGCGATTCGTGGATCGCCTCTGCTACAGACCTCTCCTTACCCCCCACCGCCTATGGCAGCGCCCTCTGCCCCTCCCTGCAGCAGGAGAAGAAGAGGGACGGAGGATCGGAGAGGTCAGCCCAAGCCCGAGACGGCAAAAGGGGCATGGCCTCCCGCCATGCCCCTTTCTCTTAGCCCGAGAACTGCAGAGGCCTACTTGCTCCCAGGGGTGGGCACAACGCCAACCTCTGGCTCCCCCTGGACCGGAATGCGCACGTGCTGGCGGCTCTTGCGGATAGCCCAGACGATGGCCAAGGCCAGCACCACCGCCACCACCGCCGTGCCGATGCTCCACTCCCGGTACTGGACCAGGATGGGGGCCACGAGGAGGCTGACCAGGTTCACCACCTTGATCATGGGGTTCAGGGCCGGGCCGGCTGTGTCCTTGAGGGGGTCGCCCACCGTGTCGCCGACGACGCCGGCCTTGTGGGCCTCGCTCCCCTTGCCGCCCAGGTGGCCATCCTCAATGAACTTCTTGGCGTTGTCCCACGCCCCGCCGGCGATGGCCATGAAGACCGCCAGCAACTGCCCCGCCAGGATGATGCCAGCCAGGAACGCGCCCAGCGCCTCCACCCGGAAGACCATCCCCACCAGGACCGGCGTGGCCACGGCCAGCACCGCCAGGCTGATGAGTTCCTTCTGAGCCGCGGCCGTGGAGAGGGAGACGACGCGGCCGTAGTCCGGCGGGACCTTCCCCTCCATCACGCCGGGGACCTTGAACTGGCGGCGCACTTCCTCAATGATGAGGGAAGCGGCGCGGCTCACGGCGTTGATGGAGTACGAGGAGAAGAGCCACGGCAACGCGCCGCCGATGAGGAGGCCGATCATGCCCACCAGGACCGACACCCGGATGCCCGTCGTGGCGATCTGCTCGGCCACGTCCACGCCCAGCCGCTGCTGCACCAGCGAGACATCGGTGATGTAACTGAAGAAGAGGGCCGTGGCTGCCACCACCGCCGAGGCGATGGCCACCTGCTTGGTGATGGCCTTGGTGGTGTTGCCCACGGCGTCCAGTTCGGCCAGGATCTCGCGGGCCCGCTTGCCCAGCCCGGCGATCTCGGCGATGCCGTTGGCGTTGTCGGAGATGGGGCCGTAGGAGTCCATGGCCACGTTGTTGCCGGTGTGGGAAAGCATCCCGATGCCCACCATGGCCACGGCGTAGAGCATCTCCAGCGGCTGCCCCTGGAACATCAGGTAGGCGACCGCCAAGGTGATGACGATGACCACCAGGCTCCAGACGCTGGACTCCATGCCCAGGGCCAGGCCGGAGAGGATGGTCGTGGCCGGGCCCGTGCGGGTGGCATCCACCAGTTCCTGGACGGGCTTCTTCTTGGCCGAGGTGAAGTACGAGGTCAGCGGGTTGAAGGCCACAGCCAGGCCCACCCCCACGGCGTTGAGGAAGGCCAGCCGCCAGTCGTGGGCGTAGGTGATGGCGAAGACCAGGGCCCAGACGATGGTGTTGATGCTGGAGACCTCGTAGGAGCGGAACATGGCCTCTTCGGCGTCCCTGGCCCGCAGGAACTTGACAGGGAACCGCTCCCAGATGGGTACGGTGAAGGTCCCCAGGATGGAACTGATGACCCCGATGGCCCGCACGATGAGGGGATAGACGATCCAGGCCAGGTTGCCCGTGGCATGGTACAGGGCCAGGCCCAGGATCAGGGCCGAGACGATGGTCACCTCGTAGGACTCAAAGATGTCGGCGGCCATGCCCGCGCAGTCGCCCACGTTGTCGCCCACCAGGTCGGCGACGACAGCGGCATTGCGGGGGTCGTCCTCTGGGATGCCGGCCTCCACCTTGCCCACCAGGTCGGCGCCCACGTCGGCGGCCTTGGTGTAGATGCCGCCGCCCACGCGCATGAAGAGGGCCAAGAGCGTGCCGCCGAAGCCGAAGCCCAGGAGGGCGTCCGGCGCGGCCTTGCCGAAGATCATGAAGATGGTGGTCCCGCCCAGAAGGCCCAGGCCGTCGGTGAGCATGCCGGTGAAGGTGCCGGCCCGGTAGGCGATGGTCAGGGCGCGGTTGTAGGCGTCCTCAAGGCCCGAGTCGGCCACCGCGGCCACCCGCACGTTCCCCTCAATGGCCACCCGCATCCCCAACTGGCCCACCAAGGTGGAGAAGGTGGCGCCGGCCAGAAAGGCCAGGGTGCGGCCGATGGCCATGACCGTGCGGGCGTTGTCGCCGTACCGGAGGACCGCCTCCTCGCTGGGAGGCACGATGTACACGCTGAGGAAGAGGACCACCGTGAGGAGCCCCACGGCGGGGAGGATGGTGCGGAGCTGGCGGCCGAGGTACCCTTCCGCGCCGACCTTGATGCCCCGCCAGACCCTCTGCATCTCCTCCGAGCCCTTGTCGTGCTTGATGACGGTGCGGTAGAGCCAGAGGGCGTAGAGGAGGCTGACGATGGCCGTGGCGATGACGCCCCAGACCATCGCCTGTTCAAAGGCGTTCAGTTCGCTCATCCCATGCGACCTCCTGCAAGATGGAATCACGCCGGGAAGTCAAGCCCGCTTTCCAGGGCCTGGCTTCTTATGGCGTTCGTAGCCTCATGGAAGCGCCAACAGAGCCTTCCACGCAAACAACCGCGCCGCGGAGGCAGCCTCCCGGGATAACCCTCGGGAAGTCCCTGCTCCGCTGGCGCGTTCGGCTGCGTCGCGTGCGGTCGGGACCCCGTCCTCGCGGCCCCAAGATAGCCCCCAGCAGGGGCCCAGGCACGGCGGCATTCTACCCG
>DAOTYM010000482.1:0-1713 GCA_034434775.1 Anaerolineae bacterium
TGCGGGCGCCCATGGCTGCCAGTTGCTCCACCACGCGCGGCAGGGCGCGTGAAAGCGCTTCACGCCTGCGTTCCTTCCGGTGCAGGATATCATCCAGCGTCTTCACAGCTCCGCTCCTTCGGGGACCTCCCTGCAATGTCCTGTCGCAGAGAGCGCGTGCAGGGGGCGTCTCCCCTTGGCCTTGCCGACGCCGTCAACGAATGGAGGAACGAATAAACGAATGGCTCGCGCTCGCACCTATCCTCTTGCCGTGGCGCTCCCGCAAATAGTATACGGCAAAACGGCCTCCGGGGCAAAGGCCAGGCATGGCGGGCCAACACACCGCGGGCAGGCCGTGGAGCGAGGATGGGCGCAATCCCCCTTGCACTCAGGGAGGGGCGGTTCACGAGTCGCCCCTACCCAAGCGGAGGTAAGCCGCCCCGCTCCCCCCAAAAGGGCGCGATCCCCGCTGCACCCCCACGAACACCGCGCCCACGGCTATCCCCTGGCCCTTCCCGGCATTGTGTGGTACACTGGGCGGGGAAAGGGACTTGCCTGCACCCCAAGGTCTCAGGGGCGGGGCATTGCCCATTTCCTCGCTGCTGTGGCATAGGAGAAGGCTCCCGTGAAGGCCCAACTGATCTACAACGCCCACGCCGGCCAGGTGGACGAACGGGCAGACCTGGAGCGGGCCGTCCACTATTTGGAGGGGCAGGGCTGGCAGGTCACCTGGCGGGAGACCCACGGCCCTGGGGACGCGGTTACCTACGCCCGGGAGGCCGCGGCCCGGGGCTGCGACGTGGCCATCGCTGCCGGCGGGGACGGCACCGTGGGCGAGGTGGCCCACGGCCTGGCAGGGAGCGGGACGGCCCTGGGGGTCCTGCCTGTGGGGACGAGCAACGTCTGGGCCAGGGAGGTGGGCATCCCCAGCGCGCCGTACCTCCTCCACCCGCAGGTGCGGGCTTCCCTGGGCATGGGCGCGCCCTGGCTCCTCCCCGCGGCGCAGGTCCTGGTGGAGGGCCGCCGCGTCCGGGTGGACCTGGGCCGGGTCAACGGCCGGCACTTCCTGATGTGGGCCGGGGTGGGCCTGGATGCCAAGGTGGCCGAAGAGGTGGAGCACAACCCGGAGGCCAAGCGGCGGCTGGGGCGGCTGGCTTTCTTCCTGGCAGGCATCTACACGGTGTTGGCCTACCGGGGCGTCCGTGCCCACGTGTGGGTGGACGGGCGCCGGGTGACCCGGCGCATGATCGTGGCTGTGGTGAGCAATATCCAACTCTACGGCGGGCTGGTGCGCATCTCGCCCCTGGCCAAACTGGACGACGGGCTGTTGGACGTGTGCATCTTCCAGGGGAGCGGAGCCCTCTCCACCGCGCGGCACCTGGCCACTGTCCTGGTGGGGCAGCACCTCCACGACCCCCAGGTGGACTTCTACGAGGCGCGGCGCGTGGAGATCCGCCCGGCCGAGCCCCTGCCCATCCACGTGGACGGCGACTTCCTGGGGTACACCCCCGCCGTGGTGGAAGCGGTTCCCCAGGCGCTGACGGTCATCGTGCCGGCCAACGTCCCCTCTCGCCTCTTCCGCCAGGAGGAGGAAGCCACCCAGGAACCGCGGGGGCTCCTGCAGTGGCTGGCCGGCTTTGCCCCCTACGATCCCAAGCGGAGGAGGTCCTCTGGCGGATGAACGCGTGGATGGTGCTCCTGGCCTTCGTGCCTCTGGCGGTCCTGGCCAACCTC
>DAOTYM010000483.1:0-4318 GCA_034434775.1 Anaerolineae bacterium
CCCACCTCTTGCTGGAGGAGGGCCAGCCGGCCCCCGCCCGGCTCCTGCCACACGGCGAGGGGGGCCGGGCCCGGGTCCAGGCGGGTGAAGGGGGGCTTCAGGGTCGGCTGGGCGGCGAGGACCACCAGGGCCAGCGCCCCCGCAGCCACTTCCGGGCGCGTTAGGGCCGGCCAGGCCGCGGCCGCCGCCCCCACCAGGGGCGGGACAGCCCAAGCCGTCAGGCTCAGGGGGGTCCAGGAAGGGAGGAGGCCGCCGGGCCAGAGGGCCGCCACCAGGGCGCCCAGGACAGAGGTCCCCAGCCACAGGCCGACCTCGCGCCGCTGCGGCTCCATCGCCGGGGCAAGCCATGCCGCCCCCCCGCCGAACCACGCGGCCACGGGGATGAGGCCCAGGGCCCAGGGGTTGGCCAGGGGCTCCCGCACGGCGAGCAGGGCGTGGAAGGGCACCGTTTCGCCGGCGCGGGCGAGGGTCCAGGCGCTGCCTGCCCCGGCCAGCGCGCCCAGGAGGAGCATCCCCCAGGCCCACCCACGCTCCCGGCCACGGCCTTGCAGGGCCACCAGCGCTGCCAGGGGCCAGGCAGCCAGGAACGCCAGGCCCGGCACCGTGAGGACAAGCGCCCCCAGGCCCAGCGCCAGGGCGAGGAGCCCCTTCCACCCTGGCCGGGCCGCGGCCCAGCCCAGCCAGGGGAAGAGCCCCAGGGCCAGCGCCTCCCCCACCACGCCGCGGGCGTAGAGGGCGTTCAGGTGGTAGGGGGTGTAGGTGTAGGCCACTGCCCCCAGGAGCGCGGGCATCGCTCCCCACCGCTCCCGCAGCCACGCGTAGGCCCCCAGGGCCCCCAAGAGGAGCCCCACGGCCCAGGTCCAGCGCACGGCAGCCACGGGCGAGGCGCCCAGGGCTACCCACGCCGCGGAAAGGAGGTGGGGAAGGGGGCCTTCCGCGCCGGCGTGCGGCGGCCAGGCCACCCCCCAGAACCCCAGGGGGTGGCCGGCCCGGAGGTCCTGGAGGGCGTAGGCAGGGGCGAAACCCTGCCAGGCCTGGACGAAGCCAGGGTAGGTGAGGGGGGCCAGGGCGAAGCCAGCCAGGAGGAGCACAAGGAGCCAGTTCACATCCATCCTGAGATGGGCTTCCAAGGCCTTTCCCCCCACCTGGACTCCGCTGCGTGGCCGGCTCGGGCTTTCCGCCTTCCAGTGCCCGGAGGATCCCCGGGGTTCAGCCATGCCGTCCAGCCTACCGGGCCAGTCGTCCGTCCAGTTCCAGTTCAGCGGCGATGCCCTTCATGGCGTCCAGGACGGTCCCCACGTGCTCCCAGAGGTCCACGCCCAGGTCTGCGGCCCCTTCCTCAATATCGGCGCGGTTGACGCCCGCGGCGAAGGCGCGGTCCTTCCATTTGTTCTTGACGGACTTGACCTCTACGTCGCGGATGTCCTTGCTGGGGCGGACCAGAGCCACGGCCACGATGAGGCCGGTCAGTTCGTCCACGGCGAAGAGGGCCTTCTTGAGGGGGGTGTCCCGCGAGATGCCAGAGTACCGGGCGTGGGCGCCGACGGCCTGGACGATCTCCTCGGGCCACCCCCGTTCCCGCAGGATCTCCATGCCGCGGAAGGGGTGGTCCTCGGCCGTGGGGTACCGTTCGTAGTCAAAGTCGTGGATGAGCCCCACCACGCCCCACAGGTCCTCGTCCTCGCCGAACTTGCGGGCGTAGGCGCGCATGGCGGCTTCCACCGCCAGGGCGTGCTTGATGAGGTTGGGGCTTTGGGTGAACTCGGTGAGGAGTGCCCAGGCTTCGTCTCGCGTCTTTCCGCTCATGATGTCCGCTCCCTCAGTCCAGGTTCTCGGGTCCCCTATCCTCACAGGGGCGCCCGCAGGATGGTCTGCTTCCGCTCCGGGCCCACGGAGATGAGGCCCACCGGGACGCCGGTGTGCTCCTCAATGAGGCGCACGTACTCCTGCGCCGCGGCCGGCAGGTGCTCAAAGCGGGTCACGGCGGTGATGTCCTCGTCCCAGCCGGCCAGGTCCAGATAGACCGGCTGACAGGCCGCCAGCACCTCTCCGTCCGAGGGGAGATCGTGCAGTTCCTGGCCCTGGTAAGTGTAGGCCACGGCCAGGCGCAGGGGCTTGAGGCCGGTGAGGACGTCCAGGAGGGTCAGCGCCCACAGGTCCAGGCCGTTCACCCGGGCCGAGTGGCGCAGCACCACCAGGTCCAGCCAGCCCACCCGGCGGCGGCGGCCGGTGGTCGTGCCGTATTCGTGCCCGACCTCCACGATGTGGTCCGCCACGGCGCCGGCAAGTTCGGTGGGGAAAGGCCCGGCGCCGACGCGGCTTGAGTAGGCCTTGGCCACGCCGATGACCTTGGCGATCCAGCGGGGGCCGATGCCCAGACCCACCAGCGCCCCTCCCACGGTGGGGTAGGAACTGGTCACGTAGGGGTAGGTGCCGTGGTCCAGGTCCAAGAGGGTCCCCTGGGCCCCCTCGCAGAGGACGCGCTTCCCTTCCGCCAGGGCCTGGTTCACCAAGGTGGTGGTGTCGGCCACGTAGGGGGCCAGGCGCTCGGCGTAGGCCACGTACTCTTCCACCAGGGCGTCCACGTCCAGGGGGGCCTGGCCGTAGACGTTCTGGAGCCAGCGGTTTTTCTCCTCCAGGGCGGCCCGCAGTTTGGCGCCGAACTGCTTCGGGGCGCGCAGTTCGCTGGCCCGCAGGCCGGTGCGTGCCGCCTTATCGGCGTAGCAGGGGCCGATGCCGCGGCGCGTGGTGCCGATGGCCTTCTTCCCCAGGGCGGCCTCGGCAGCGCCGTCCAGGGCCTGGTGATGGGGGAGGTTCAGGTGGGCGCGGTCGCTGAGTTTCAGGCGGCGCGGCGAGATATCCACCCCGCGGCTTGCCAGTTCGTCCAGTTCCTGGTTGAGGGTGCGGGGGTTGATGACCATGCCGTTGCCCATCACGCACAGGCACTCCGGGTAGAGGATGCCGGAGGGGATCTGGTGCAGGGCGAAGCGCTCGGTCCCCAGTTGCACGGAGTGGCCGGCGTTGTCGCCCCCGTTGTAGCGGGCCACGAGGTCGGCCCGCTCGGCGAGCATGTCGGTGACCTTCCCTTTGCCTTCGTCGCCCCACTGGGCGCCGACAATGACGAATGCGGGCATCTTCTCTGCTCCTTCCCTTGGGCTCCGCAGGGAGCCTGAACCGGTCACTCGCGGCCCAGGAGTTCGGCGGCGATGGCCGCGTACCCGTGGGCGGCGCGGATGAGGTCCGAGACCGGCACTTGGTCCTCGCTGGTGTGGGCGTACTTTTCCTCGCCCGGGCCGAAGCCGATGGTGGGGATGCCGGCGACGCCCATGGTGTAGGCCCCGTCGGTGGAGAACTGCCACGGGCTGGTGCGGGGCCGGTAGCCCAGGGCTCGCTCCACGGCCCGGCTGGCGGCGCGCACCAGGGGGTGGTCTTCGGGCATCACCCAGGCCGGGTAGACGGCCCGCGTGCGGCAGCGGTAGCCGACGTAACTGACCATCTCGTGCTCCGCCACCTCAATCTTGGCGCGGGCCCTCTCCCGGGCGACGATGGCCTCAATCTCCGCCAGGGCTCGCTCTGCCGTCTCCCCCACGGTGAGGCGCCGGTCAATGTAGAACACGGCCCGGTCTGGCAGGGCGTTCCGGCTGCCAGCCGAACTCTCTATCTGCGTCACCGTGGCCGTGCCCGGCCCCAGGAAGGCATCGTCCAGGAGTTGCGGGGCCAGGAGTTCCACGCCGAAGATCAGGCGCGCCGCGATGTGGATGGCGTTCTCCCCCTGGGAGGGGTTGGAGGCGTGGCACGAACGGCCGTGCACCGTCACCTTGATCTCCATCCGCCCCCGGTGCCCCCGCTTGATCTGGAGGTTGGTGGCCTCCCCCAGGACCACGTAATCGGGCACGATCCCCTCTTCCTCTATGAGGACCCGGACCGCGTACCCCTCGCTGGGCTCTTCCTGCACCACGCCAGCCACGTAGAGGTCGCCGCCGAGGGAGATGCCGCTCTCCAAGAGGAGTTTGGCCCCGTAGACCATGGAGGCCAGGGCTCCCTTCATGTCCACCGCGCCCAGGCCGTAGAGGATGCCGCCTTCCACCTCGCCAGCGTAGGGGTCGCGGCGCCAGGCGGAGCGGTCGCCGATGCCTATGGTGTCCATATGGCCGTCCAGGAGGAGTTTGGGGCCGCGGCCCGGGCCGATGCGCCCCACGACGTTGCCGATGCGGTCGGTGAAGACCTCGGCGAACCCCACACGGCGCATCTCTTCCGCCAGGCGCTCCGCCACCTCGCCTTCCTGGGTGGAGGGGCTGGGGATGCGCACCAGGTCCTG
>DAOTYM010000484.1:0-4832 GCA_034434775.1 Anaerolineae bacterium
CGTCGGGGTTGGGGTGGAGGTCGCGGTAGGCGAGGGTGTCGGCGTGGGCTCCCGGTACCAGACTACGAGGCGCGGCCGCTTCCCCACCTCCGGATACTCGCTGCTCGCCACATTGTACTGCACGGCCGTGTTCCCCGTGCCCCGCACCACGATCCCGTGGTTCGCTCCGGGCGCATCCACCCATCCCTGCACCAGGGGGCCCACTTCAAACCCCACCCAGACGCCCTGGGTGGTCCATGCCCCGCTGTCGGTGGGGGTCTGAGCGCGGTCCGAGGGGCCGTTGCAGCCAGCGATCTCCCACGGCTGTCCCGTCCGGGCCAGGTCCCAGGTGGCCTGGGACTCCTCCCAGGGGCGGCGCACTTCGTAGACGCTGGCCTGGAGGCCGCTGGCGTTGGACTGGGAGAGGACCCAGAGTTCCAGCCGCGCCCGCTCCACCTGCGCGCCCGGCGGCAGGGCCCCCTCCAGGTCAAAACGGAGGAGGGAGGCCATGGCATCCTGGGTGCGGACAGCCAGATAGGACATGGAGCCGTAGTTGGAGGTGCGGGACCAGGCGTTCAGGTAGGTGTCGGTCGTCCCCAGGTAGCCGCTTTGCCCCTGCTGCAGGACGACCTGGACGAGGCCATCTCCCTCGCCAGGGGGCATGGCCTGGGTCGTGCCCGGCCGCGCCCCGATCCAGGCCAGGCAGAAGAGCACCCCTGCCAAGACCGCGTAACCCACCTCACGCCGTCGCCATGTACCCATTGCCACCTCCCCAGGAGCCGTAGGGCATGCCTCCTGGCATGCCAAAACCGGGGCGATCCGCGGATCGGCCCCTACGCCGTATAGTATGACGCCTCAGAGGCCCAGATGGGTGCGGAACCAGGCGATGGTCCTCTGCATCCCCTCTTCAAAGGGGACCGTAGGTTCCCACCCCAGGACCCGGCGGGCTTTGGAGATGTCGGGGCGGCGGACGCGGGGGTCGTTCTCCGGCAGGGGCTTGAAGACGATGCCAGCCCGGTTGCCGGTCATGGCGTTGATGCGCTGGGCGAACTCCAGGATGGTCATCTCCTCGGGGTTGCCCAGGTTGACCGGCTCCACCTCGTCCGAGAAGGTGAGGCGCACGAGCCCCTCAATGAGGTCCGAGACGTAGCAGAAGGAGCGGGTCTGGGTGCCGTCGCCGTAGACGGTGAGGGGCTCCCCCCGCAGCGCCTGGCCGATGAAGTTGGGGACGACGCGGCCGTCGTCCAGGCGCATGCGGGGGCCGTAGGTGTTGAAGATGCGGGCGATGCGGGTATCCACGCCGTGGGCGCGGTGGTAGGCCATGGTCATGGCCTCGGCGAAGCGCTTGGCCTCGTCGTACACCCCCCTCGGCCCGATGGGGTTCACGTTGCCCCAGTAGTCCTCCGTCTGGGGGTGCACCAGGGGGTCGCCGTAGACCTCCGACGTGGAGGCCAGGACGAAGCGGGCCCCCTTGGCCAGGGCCAGGCCCAGGGCCTTGTGGGTCCCCAGAGCGCCCACCTTGAGGGTCTGGATGGGGTACTTCAGGTAGTCTATGGGGCTGGCCGGCGAGGCGAAGTGCATCACCACGTCTATCGGCCCGCTCACGTAGATGTAGTTGGTCACGTCGTGCTTGATGAAGAGGAAGCGGTCGTGGCCGGCCAGGTGCTCAATGTTGCGGATGTTGCCGGTGATCAGGTTGTCCATGCAGATGACTTCGTGGCCTTCGGCCAGGAAGCGGTCGCAGAGGTGGGAGCCCAGGAACCCGGCTCCCCCAGTGATCAGGATGCGCATGCCGGTTCTCTCTCCTTCTCCCAGAGCCAGATCGTGAGGGCCATCGTCAGGGCGTAGACGAAGGCCAGGTCCACCAGGAAGTAGATGTTGTCAATGAGGCCGTGGGCCAGGGCCCCGGCCATGCTGCCCAGGAGCCCGGCAGCCAGGGCACGGGCGTCCGGGTCGGCGGCGCGGCGCCAGAGATCGCGCGCCCGGCGGAAGAACGCGGCCACCGTCACCCCGAACGCAGCGAGCCCCAGGAGCCCCGTGCGGGTCCAGAAGTCCAGGAGCGCGTTGTGGGGGTGCGAGAGGTTCAGTTCCTGCCACGCGCTGGGGAGGACGTAGCGGGTGCGGTAGAGGTAGAGGAAGTTGTCCGGCCCCACGCCCAGGAGGGGGTGCTCCAGGATCATGTTGCCCGCGCTCTGCCACAACTGGAGGCGGAAGAAGGCCGTGCCCCCCTGGAGGTCCAGGAGGGACTGGACGCGGGGCGTGTGCGCCAGGGGCACCAGGGCGAGGGCCATGGCTGCCAGCACCCCCACGGCGATGAGGAGCGTGCGCCGCCCACCCAGGCCCCCCAGGACCAGGAAGGCCACGGGCAGGGCCAGGAACCAGGCTCCGCGGGAGAAGGTCAGGTACAGGCTCACCATGAGGAAGGCCAACACGCCGCTGTAGAGCCCCTTGCGCCACTCCTGGCGCCCCCAGATCAGGTAGGCCGCAGCGATGGGGACCACCCGCTCCAGGAAGAGGGCCAGGTTGTTGGGGGACCCGTAGAGGGCCCGCACCCGCCGCACCCCCTCGGCTTCAATGACCGCCGCGCCCAGGACGTACTGCCCCAGCCCCCAGAGGGAGAGGATCGCCGCCGCCAGGACCAGGGCGTCGGCCGCCCGCCAGACCCAGGCGCGCGCGAGGCCCCGGGGTCGCCACCGCAGCAGGCCGTAGAAGACCCCCGACTCCAGGATGACCGCGCGGAACTCGTGCCAGGCCACCCCTGGCACCGCGGCAAAGGCAGAGGAAAGGGCCCCCGCCACCACGAGGAGGAGCATCCCCGAGTCCACCGCGTTCCACCGGGAGCGGGCTTCGCGCCAGATCCGCGTCACGAAGTCGGCGAAGGCGAAGACCCAGTGGCGGCCTCCCCGCACCGCCTCCCGCAGGCCCAGG
This sequence comes from Anaerolineae bacterium, assembly GCA_034434775.1. GTDB lineage: Bacteria > Chloroflexota > Anaerolineae > DTPP01 > DTPP01 > DAOTYM01. The sequence continues at coordinate 2,908 of DAOTYM010000484.1, forward strand.
AACGAGCGCACCAGGCCTCGGCACACCAGGACCGCCACCACGCAGGCGAGGAGGAGTTCCAGCGATGAGAAGGCAAAGCCCCCCAGCGGCTTCCGGAGGAGGAAGAAGGGGGTGCCGAAGGCCAGGAGGGCCAGCCCCAGGTCGGGGCGGATCCAGGTGAGGGGCACGATGCCCAGGAGCCCCACCATGCCCAGGGGGAACCAGGGGGCGAAGAAGTAGACGCCGCCGCACAAGGTCCAGGCCAGCAGGGTGGGCCAGGCGAGGCCCGAAGCCTCGGCCTCGCTCCCAGTGGTGGCCACGGCCCAGGCCGCGACCCTCCCCACCGCCCCGCGCGTCCACCGCTCCACGTGGGGCCAGGCAATGAAGGCCAGGGCCAGGAGGCAGAAGGCGATCCCGCCGAAGAGGGCCGGGACCGCCCGGAGGTCGGCCCAGAAGGGCCGTTCGCGCACCACCGACCAGCCCAGGAGCGCCCACTGGCCCCAGCCCCCCTCGGCCACCAACTCCACCTCGTGCACGCCCTCCGCGAGGCCGCGGGCCAGCGTGACCCTCGCTTCCTCGTGCAGCGGGTCGTAGAGGACCACGTAGGCCCGCCCTTCTTCGTCCAGCGGGAGGGCGTTGGCTGGCTCGCCATCCACCGTGACGTAGAGGACGGCCCAGTAGTCGCCGCGGCGCACGTGCAGGTCCACCCGTGTGCCGAAGAAGCGGAAGCGGGCCCGGTCGCCAGAGCGTCCGACGTCGGCCCCCAGGGGAGAGAAGCGCCAGGCCCCCTCGTACTGGGCGGCGAAATAGTTCACAGGGTGCCAGCCGGTGCCTGCGGCACGGTCCCGGCTGAAGGCCGCCAGGGCCTGGTACACGGGGCGGGGCTTCCCCTCGGCGGAAAGCAGGGCGAAGCCCCAGCGAGGGTCGTCCGCAGGCGCGGCGGGCTGGAGGACCCCGACGGCCATCAGCCCGAGCCAGGGCCACTCGTCCCGGGCCCGCGCCAGCGCGTCCACCGTGCGCTGGGCCTGTTTGGCCGCGTCGTCGGTGCCCCAGGGGGAGGGCCGGCCAGTCCACCCCGGCGGGAGGGCGTTCCAGCCTCCCTCCACGGCCCAGATGGCCTTGCTCCTGTCGCCGGCCCGCTCCATCACCTCCCGCAGGAGGGCCAGGCGCGAGAAGTTGAGGACTTCGGGGGCCATGCGGCGGTCCTCCGGCCCCGACCAGAAGCCGTAGGCCTTGGCTCCGACGATGTCCAGGGCCTCGGCACCTCCGGCAGCGTAGAGGCCCTCCAGGAAGCGCAGTTCGCTCTCGTTGGGCCCGCCGGCCTCCGTGGTGGGGGCCAGGGCGGCGGAAAGGATGCGGGCCCCGGGGTCGGCCGCGCGGATCTGGGCCGCCCCCTCCCGGAGGAGGGCAGCGTACCCCTCGGGGTCGGGGAAGCGCTCCCCCCAGTGGGGGTAGATGTTCGGTTCGTCCCAGACCTGGTAGTAGTCCACGGCGTGGCCATAGCGGATGGCGAAGGCGGCGGCAAAGCGGCCGAAGTCCCGCACATCGTGGGGCGGGGCGAAGGGGTTCTCGGCATCCTCCGGGGCCCGGGCCCAGGCTGGGGAGCCGTCCAAGAGGGCGACAAGGCGGAGGCCTTCGTCGGCCACGGCCTGGACCACGTCGTCCCAGGGCTCCCAGACGAAGGTGCCCGGCTCAGGTTCCAAGGCCTCCCAGGGGAAGCGCTGGCGGACCGTCTCTATCCCTGCCTCCCGGGCCAGGCGCAGGAGGGCGCGCCGCTCCTCTGGAGCGCGGTGTTCCAGTTGGACGTTGGTGCCCAGGGGCCAGATGTCGGTGTCGGCGATGGGCTCCGTGGGGCCGAAGACGGTGCCCTGGTGCGCTGCCTGGAAGTCCTGGATGGCGCGCCACCACACCACCAGGCCCACCAAGAGGGCCAGCAGGAAGAGGGT
>DAOTYM010000485.1:0-19517 GCA_034434775.1 Anaerolineae bacterium
GCGGCCAGGGCCCGGGCGGCCACGGCGATGTCGGCCTGGTCAAACGCGGGGTCGTGCAGGTGGTAGGCGGCGTCCGCGCCCATGGCCAGGGCCTCGCGCAGGGCGTCATCGGCGCGCGCCGGCCCCAGGCTCACGGCCACGACCTCCGCGCCCGCGGCCTCCTTCCACTGCAGGGCCACCTCCAGGGCGCACTTGTCGGCCGGGCCCAGGATGTATTCCTCCCGGTTGACGAAGATCATCTCCCGCCGCAGGTTCACCACGACGCCCGCGGGGTTGAGAATCTGCTTGACGGCCACGACAATTCTCATGCTCGCAACTCCTTTGCCCAGAGACTGGGGGCATCCCTCTTGTCCAGCGCCGCGCCCACCGGCCTAAGGCGAGATGCGCACGCCTTCGGGGCGGAAGAGGTTGCTGGCGATGACGATGCGCTGGATCTCGTTGGTCCCCTCAAAGATCTCGGCGATGCGGGCATCGCGGAAGGCCCGCTCAATGGGGTAGTCCCGGCTGTAGCCCAGGGCCCCGTAGATCTGGAGGGCGCGCTGGATGCAGCGGGAGGCCACCTCGGAGCCGAAGACCTTGCACATGGCCGCCTCTTTGATGTGGGGCTGGCCCGTGTCAATGAGCCAGGCGGTGCGGTAGATGAGGCTGCGCAGCGCCTCAATCTCGGTGGCCATGTCGGCGATCATAAAGTGGCCCTCCTGCTTCTGCGCGATGGGCCCGCCGAACTGCTCCCGCACCTTGGCCCACTTCATGGCCAGTTCCAGCGCGGCCTGGGCCCCGCCCAGGCAGGCCGCCCCGAGGCTCGCCCGGCCGATGTCCAGGGTCTTCATGAAAGTGATGAACCCCGCGCCGAACTGCCCCAGGACGTTCTCGGCCGGCACCGGGCAGTCCTCAAAGATGAGTTCGGAGGTGGCGCTGCCGCGGATGCCCATCTTGTTCTCGTGGGAGCCCACGCGGAAGCCGGGGAACTCCTTCTCCACGATGAAGGCCGTCACGCCGCCGCGGGCCCCCAGAGAGGGGTCCGTGACGGCCATGACCGTCACGATGTCCGCCTGCGGGCCGTTGGTGATGAACTGCTTGGTGCCGTTCAGGATGAAGTAGTTCCCGTCGCGCACGGCGCGGGTCTTGATGGCCGCGGCGTCGGAGCCCGCGCCGGCCTCCGTCAGGGCGAACGCGGCGATCTACGCCCCCCGAGCCAGGGGGGTGAGGTACTTCTCCTTCTGCTCCGGCGTGCCATCCAGGTAGATGGCCATCGCGCCGATGCCGGTGTGGGCGCCGATCACCGTGGCCGTGGAGGTGCAGACGCGGCCCAGTTCCTCCATGAGGATGCAATAGCCTGTCTCGCCCCCGCCCATGCCCCCGTACTCCTGGGGGAACGGCACGCCCATGAGCCCCAGGGCCGCGGCCTTCTTGATGGTCTCCATCGGCACGCGGCCTTCCCGGTCAATCTCCTGGGCCAGGGGGCGCACCTCATTCTCGGCGAACTCCCGCACCATGCGCCGGAACAGTTCGTACTCTTTGGGAAAGGTGAAATCCATGGAACACCTCCTGCGCTTCCCACAGGCAGCCCGTGCGGCTAGGGCTGGATCTCCAACTTGCGGTCCTTGTAGATCTTGCGGGCGATGAGGAACCGCTGGATCTGGCTGGTGCCCTCAATGATCTCCAGGGCCCGGAAGTCGCGGTACATGCGCTCAATGGCGTACTCCTTCATGTACCCGTAGCCGCCGTGCACCTGCAGCATGCTGTTGGCGATGCGGAACGCCGCCGTGGAGGCGAAGAGTTTGACCACGCTCGCGGTGTAGGTATCCAACTGGCCCTGGTCCACCAGCCAGGCGGCCCGGTAGACCAGGCAGCGCATGGCCTCCACTTCGGTGGCCGCGTCGGCCACGTATTTCTGGATGATCTGCTTCAGGGCGATGGGGCCGCCGAACTGCTCGTGCTCAATGGAGAACTGGACCCCCGCCTCCAGCGCGGCCCGGGCTCCACCCAGGCTGATGGCCCCCAGGGCCACGCGGGTCACGTCCAGGGTGCGCCCCGCCACGCGCATCCCCTTCCCCGCCTCCCCCAGGAGGTTCTCCGCGGGGACCCGGCACCCATCCAGGTAGAGGGTGTTGCAGGTGAGGCCCCGCAGGCCCAGGGTCTTCTCGCGGTAGCCCACCTTGAGGCCGGGCGCGTCCCGGTCCACCAGGAACGCGGAGATGCCCTCCTCGGTGCGGGCGAAGACGACGAAGAGGCCGGCCAGCGCGCCGTTGGTCACCCAGTGCTTGGAACCGCGGAGGAGGTAGCCATCTCCCTCGCGGGTAGCCCGTGTGGCCAGGGCCCCGGCATCGGTCCCCGCGCCAGCCTCCGTCAGGGCGAACGCGCCCAGGCACTCCCCAAAGGCCAGGGCGTTGAGGTAGCGGGCCTTCTGGCCGTCGGTGCCGAAGGTGAGCAGGGGGTACACCGCCAGGACGTTGTGCACGTTCACGGCGATGGCGAAGGACATGCTGGCCGCGGCCAGTTCCTCCAGGAGCAGGCAGTAACTGACGAAGTCCAGCCCCGCGCCTCCCTTCTCCTCGGGGATGAGGGCCGCCAGGAAGCCCTGCTCCGCCGCCTTCTGGAAGAGGGAGGCGGGGATCTCCTCCTGCCGGTCTATGTGTTCCGCGAGGGGTTGCACCTCTTTGAGGGCAAACTCCGCGAACATCTTCTGGAACATGCGCTGTTCGTCGGTCAGGGTAAAGTCCATAGGGGTCCTCCTCAGCATTGCACCGCCACGGAGGCGCGTTTACAAAAGGCCCGAACGGGTGGGGCCCCCGCCAGCCAGGGAGGGGGAAAGGGGGAAAAGCCGGCTGGCGGGGGCGAGAGCCCTCAACCGCGCGGCCAGGGCCGCGCGGGGGCCCTAGCGGTCCTGGAACTTGGGCCGCCGCTTCTCCAGGAAGGCGGAAACGCCCTCGCGCATGTCCTCCGTCTCGCACAGTTTGGCGAAGGCTTCGGCTTCGTAGAGGAGGCCCTCCTGGAGGGTGGTCTCCATCCCCGTGTTCACGGCGTCAATGATGGCGGCCATGGCTTTCCCACCCCACATGGAGAGGACCTTGGCCAGCCGCTTGGCCTCCCGCACCACCGTGCCCACGGGCACCACCTTGTTGACGAGGCCGATGCGGTAGGCTTCCTGGGCCTTGATGTTGTCGCCGGTGAGCAGGAGTTCCAGGGCCCTCCCCTTGCCCACCAGGCGCGGCAAGCGCTGCGTGCCGCCCCAGCCGGGCATGATGCCCAGTTTGATCTCCGGCTGGCCGAACTGGACGCTGTCCTCGGCAATGCGGATGTGGCAGGCCATGGCCAGTTCGTTCCCGCCGCCCAGGGCGTAGCGCCCGTTGATGGCCGCGATGACCGGCTTGGGCGAGCGCTCAATCTTGTTGAACAGTTCCTGGCCCTTGAGGACGACCTCCTTGGCGTCGTCGTGCCCTTTGAGCGCGGCGATCTCGTTGATGTCCGCGCCGGCCACGAAGAACTGCCCCGCCCCAGTGATGATGATCACCTTGACCTCGGGGTTGGCCAGGACCTCGTCAAAGGCGTTGTTCAGGTCCATGACCGTCTGGCGGTCAAAGGCGTTGGCCGGGGGATGGTCAATGGTGAGGATGGCCGTGCGCTCCTCAATGGTCACGTGCACGTTCTGGTACTCTCCCATGGCAGTTCGCTCCTTTCTCCTCTAGCGTAGGGACTCGGCCTTGACCACAAGGCAGGCTCATCGTGTCGCCTGCAGGGGCAGCCACAAGGCCCGCCTCGGATGCCCGTCAGGGGGGCGTAAATGTTCTCCATCTCCAACCCCACCCCTTGCCTCCTCCCCGCATGCAAGGAGGGGCTAGGGGGCCTGTGCTACACCGTCCACTCGCGGAAGCCGCGCCCAGCCTTCTTGCCCAGGTCGCCCGCCCGCACCTTCTGGTACCAGATGTCCACCGGCTTGAAGCGGTGGCCGTAGCGGGCCGCCAGGTCCTCCAGTTTCTTCAGGCAGACATCCAGGCCCAGTTCGTCGGCGTACTCCAAGGGACCCATGCGCACGAGTTCCCCTCCCTTGCGCACCGCCATGCCGATGCCAGCGATGCAGGCCATGTCAATGTCGTTGACGTTGGCGATCTCCTCCATGACGCACAGCGCGGCCTCGTTGAGGAGGGGCATCATCAGGCGGTCCACCGAGAACTCGGTGCCGGTGGCCACCTGGCCGGACGCCTGGAGTTCCTTGATCATCTGCTTCACCGGCTCGTCCGTCTGCTCGCCGTAGCCGTAGAACCCCGCGCCGGACTTCTCGCCCAGCCGCCCAGCCCGGACCAGTTTCTCAAACAGTTTGGCCGGGGTCATGCGGTCGCCGTACTTGGAGTAGAGGTACGCGCCCACGTCGTAGCAGATGTCCAGGCCCAGCATGTCCATCAGGGTGAAGGGGCCCATGGGCCAGCCGAAAGCGGTCATGGCCTCGTCAATCTCCTGCGCCGTGGCCGCGCCCTCCTCCAGGCAGAGGACCGCCTCGTTCAGGTAGGGCATCAGCAGGCGGTTCACCAGGAAGCCAGGGCACTCCTTGACGAGGACGGGGATCTTGCGCAGTTCCTGGGCGAAGTTCTGGACCGTGTCAATGGTGTCTTGGTCGCACTGGGCCGAGGGGATGATCTCCACCAACTTCATCACGTGGGCCGGGTTGAAGAAGTGCATGCCGATGACCTTGTGGGGCCGCTTGGTGGCCGAGGCCATCTCGGTGATGGAAAGAGCCGAGGTGTTGGAAGCGAAGATGGTCTCGGGCGGGCAGACCTTGTCCAGTTCGGCGAAGACCTTCTTTTTTAACTCCATGTTCTCGGGGACGGCCTCAATGACGATGTCCACGTCCGAGAACTCGTCGTAACTCAGGGTGGGGATGAGCAGGTCCATCTTCTCCTGCATCTCCCCAGGGCTCATCTTCCCCTTCTCCACGCGGCGCTGGTAGATGGAGCGGATGGTCTCCACGCCCCTGTCCAGCGCCTTCTGGTCCACGTCCTTGAGGACCACAGGGAGTCCGGAGAAGGTGATGACCTGGGCAATGCCGGCCCCCATGGCCCCTGCGCCGACCACACCCGCCTTGAAGATGTACATCGTCTCTCCCTCCTTGAGGTCAATTGCGTGCGCCCTGCCCCTCACCAGGTGGGCAGGGGCATGGCCGCGTCTGGATTGTCCAGCCGCACGAAGTAGAGCCACTGGTCCGGGTACTTCTGGAAGGCGAGGGCGTTGGCCTTCCCCAGGGTCGCGCCGACGAAGTAGTCGCCGCTCTCCGGCTCTATGGCCACCACGCCCTGCTGCCCCGCCAGTTCGCCCCGGATGCGCTCAAAGGCCGCCTTGCCCTTGGCCACGAAGGCGTTCCACTTTTCCTTGTCCTTGTACATGCTCACGTCTGCCATGGTCGCTCCTCCTGCCTGGTCCGGCTCACCGCCGCTCAAGGATGATGGTGCCGCCCATGCCGCCACCCACGCAGGCGGTGGCCAGGCCGAACTGCACATCCCGCTTGATCATCTCGTGCATGAGGGTGACGACGATGCGGGTGCCCGTGCATCCCACCGGGTGGCCCAGGGCGATGGCCCCGCCGTTCACGTTCACCTTCTCCCAATCCCAGCCCTGGTCCTCCAGTTCCCGGCCCACGGCGAGGGACTGCGCGGCGAAGGCCTCGTTCAGTTCAATGAGGTCTATGTCCCGCAGCGTCAGGCCTGCCCGCTTCAGGGCCTTGGGGACCGAGTAGGCCGGGCCCAGGCCCATGATCTCCGGCGGCAGCGCGGCGTAGGCGTAGGCGCGGATGTAGGCCAGGGGCTTCAGGCCGAGGGCCTTGGCCTTCTCCTCCGTCATGACGATGGTCGCCGCCGCCCCGTCGGAGATGGGGCAGGCGTTGGCCGGGGTCACCGTGCCATCCTTCTTGAAGATGGTGGGGTAGAGCGCGGCCTTCTGGACGCTCAGGGTGGGGTTGATGCACTCGTCGGCGGTGATCTCCTCGTAGGCCACCTCCTGGCCGGCCACCTTCTTGGAGACCCGCACTGGGACGATCTCGTCCTTGAACCGCCCCGTGCGGGTGGCGCGGAAGGCCTTCTTGTGGCTCAGGACGGCGAACTCATCCTGCTCCTCGCGGGAGATGGCGTACATCATGGCCAGGTTCTCCGCCGTCCGGCCCATGATCTGGTCGCAGATGGGGTCGGTGAGGCCCTCCCACAGGGTGTCAATGAAGGTGGTGTGGCGCAGTTTGAGCCCCCACCGCGCGCCCCGCACCACGTAGGGCGCGGTGGACATGCTCTCTGTGCCCCCGCAGACGAAGACCTCGCCATCCCCGCTCTGGATGGCCTGGTAGGCCATGGTGAGGGCCATCATGCCCGAGACGCAGTTGCGCTGGATGGTGCAGCCGGTCACCCGCATGGGCACGCCGGCCATGAGGGCCGCCACCCGTGCGATGTTGGGCGCGTCGCTCTGCTGGCCGATGCACCCCAGGATGACCTCGTCAATCTGCAAGGGATCCAGGCCCGTGCGGTTGAGGACTTCCCGGATGACAATGGCAGCCAGTTCCTGAGCCGGGAGGTCCCGGAAAGCCCCGCCGTGGCTGCCGATGGGCGTCCGCACGCCCCCGACGATGACCACTTCCTTCATTCCATTCCCTCCTCACATGAATGTGCAAGTCCGCAGGCCATGCACCTGATGGGCCGCCCGGCAGTTCATCCTGGGCGGGCGTCGTTCCGAAGCCCCTTCAAGAGCAGGTCACAGGTGGCGTGGAACATGGCTTCCAGGTCCACCCGGAGCATCTCCCTGCGCACGGGGCTGGCAAAGAGGACGAGGACACCGTTCAGGCCGGCCCAGAGGATGCCGGCCGCAAGCCAGGGATCGGCACGCTGGAAAGCCCCGGCGTCCATCCCTTGCTTGAGCACCTCGGAGACAACCCCCAGGCACTGGTTGCTCCGGGCCACGATGCGTGCGCTGAGTTCCTGGGGGATCTGTTCCTGGAACCGGCCGCGGTCAAAGGCCATGATGAGGCGGAAGTAGTTGGGGCGGCGCTGGGCGAAGCGCAGGTAAGCGTCCGCCAGAGCGCGCAACTGCTCTTCCGGCGGGGCCCCAGCGCGCCGCTGGCGCGCCCGGCGCAGATCCCGTAGAAGGAGAGTCAGCCCCTCCAAAAGCAGGTGGGCGAGGAGCGATTCCTTGCTGGGGAAGTAGAGGTAGATGGTCCCCTTGCTGACCTCGGCCCGCGCCGCGACGTCGTCCACCGTGGCCTGGGAGATGCCCTGTTCAAAGAACACCTCCTTGGCCGCGGCCAGGATCGCCTTCCTGCGGAGAGCTTTCTCCCGCGCACGTCGCTGGGCGGTACTCACCCGCTCGGCCTCCCTTCAGGGGGCAAAAGGACCGCAAGAGAACCGAGAGTCAGTTACTGACCCAGAGTCAGTATACCACAAATCTGTTCCCTTGTCAAAACGGGGCCTCCAGCTTCCGCCGGCGGGGATGGCAGCGTCGGCGCAGGCCGACGCCCGGCCCTGAGCCCTGATTGGAATCGGTGGCAGGGCACGCCTCCCGGCAGGCCGCCTCTCAGCGGTGGAACCCACCTCTGAGCCCAGCGGGGATGGCAGCGTCGGCGCAGGCCGACGCCCGGCCCTGAGCCCCGATTGGAACCGGTGGCCGAAAATGGAAAGGCGCGGGGTCCATCCGGCACCCCGCGCCCTGCGGACGTCAGAGGAAACAAACCCCCGAGGCTACTTGCCCCCCGCCTTGGAAGCCCCGCCCGGCAAGAACTCGGCGATGCGCCGCAGGAGGTCGTCCGGGTCCACAGGCTTGGAGATCCACCCATCCGCCGCCGGGGCCTCGTCCGTGGGGAACATCCCCGAGACCCCCTCCACCCCGGTCAGGGAAGAGACGATGAGGACGGGGATGTCCTTCAGGGCCGGGTCCTGGGCCATCTCCCGGGTCACGTCCAGCCCGTCCAGCACGTAGGACATCATGATGTCCAGCAGGATCAGGTCTGGCCTCTGGGCTCGCATCCGCTGCAGGGCCTGCCCGCCATTGGCGGCGGTATCCACTTCATACCCTGCGGACAGGAGGATCGTCCGCACAACGGATACGAAGTCGGGGTCGTCGTCAACTACCAGAATCCTCGCCATGTCTCACCTCTGCTCCTTCCATGCATTGGCATCCGCAACCACAGGGGTGCTCCCGAAGCCGTAGCCCTTCTCCTGGGCCGCCAGGTCCATGGAGATGGTCACCAGGCGCTCCACCAGGGGCTCCGGCGTGCGCAGCGTGCGGCGCAGGTCCATCGTCTTCAGGTACCGCCTGCACGCCTCGCAGGCATAGAGGCGGTACACCCCGTCCTCGCTGGGGTAGTAGACCATGGCATCCACCTCCCCGCAGAAGGGGCAGGTAACCCGGTCAAACCCCCACGAGGTATCGCAGCGCGCGCAGTAGAGGCGGCGCGCTCCCGTCTCCCGCTCCAGGAAGGCGAACTGAGGCCACCCCCCGCACAGAGGGCATATCCCTCGCCGCCAGAGGTCCTCGCGGACCAGGGGACGAACCGCATCCGCCGCCCGCTGCACGTAGGGGACGAGGGCCAATGTGACCCCCATAGCGCACACCGACGTCACCGTGCACAGGGCTTCCCGGTTCTCAAACTGGCGGCGCGCTTCCTCCACCAGGGCCTCCGGGGGGAAGGCATCGCACACCCCTTGCCAGGAGGGGTTGTGGACTGCAAGAACCTGGGAGAGGGCCGCCAGGGACTCCGCGAACCCCTCAGGGGTCAGGCCCAGGTGGTGGAACTCCAGCAGGGGCTGCCCCGCCTCCAGGCGGCGCGCGGCTTCAGCATCGTCCACAGGGCAGGTGGCCGGGGGAAGGGCGGCCTTGAGCGCGAACTGCACCTGGTAGATCTCCCGGTAGAAGAGGAGGAGTTCCCGCAGCGCTGGGTGTTCCTGCAGCGCGGCGTCCAACGCCGAAAGCACTTCCTGGTCCCTCATCTGGGCCTCCCTTCCCCGGACCACCGCCCCGTGCCGAAGGGCTCACTTCTCGCCTGCGCCCCCCTGGGCCTTGGCCTGCTCCTGGGCCAGCCGCTGGGCGTACAGTTCCTTGGCCCGCTTCTCCCCGTAGAACCAGGCGGCATGGTGCTCGCGGGCGTAGGACTCGGAGACCACGCCGAAGCGCATGCTCACCAGGCTCTGCCACATCAGGGGGTGGACCACCGCCAGGAAGAAGTGGACGATGAACATGTTCACCGTGACGATCATGGTCAGGTCGTGGACGATGACCGCCGCCTGGAAGAGCCAGGTGGGGACGATCCCCCGTCCGAACCACATCACCACCCCGGTGATGCCGAAGGTGATGGTGCCGGCCACCATGATCCACACGTTCAACTTCTCCCCCGTGTTCCACCGCCTTTGGGGGGGCATGGCCACGTGCTTGCCGAAGATGTAGTAAGGGATGGCATTCTTGACCCAGAGGAGGTCATCCTTGCTCCACCCCAGTTCCCGGACCGTGGCCAGCAGCCGGTGCGGCTCCAGGAGCGCGTACAGAATGGGCACAAGCCCGAAGAAGACCGCGCAGATGCGGTGGATCAGCCGCAGGAACTGGCCAGCCTCCCCCCGCGCCAGCGGGGCAAACTGGGGGACGAAGAGCACCAGTCCCGTCATGGCCAGGGGAAGGAAGGTGACCGTGTGCCCCCAGTGCAGGGCCCGCTCCAAGAAGGTGTAACGCGGGATCCAACGGATCTGGATCGCTGAACCGGTTTTGCGGAGCCTGACTGTCATTCCACTTCCTCCATGCGGATGTTGCGGCGGACAATGAGCCAGGCCAACGCCGTGCCCAGGATGCCCACCACGAACGACGCCTCAGCGAGGGGCTGGACCCAGTCCTGCCAGATGGACGCCACCCAAGGATACGAGGGCTTGGTGGGCAGGCCGTACTTCTCCGGCGCCTCCGTGAGGACGTAGAGGCGGCCCAGGCCCCCCAGGAACTTGTCGCCCCAGAGGTTGGCGTTGGGGAAGCCCCGGGCCTTCAACGCCTCCACCCGGGCCTGCCCCTTGGCCACCATGGCGTCAAAGTCCCCATAGTCCAACGCCTTGGGCGGACAGGTCTTCACACAGGCCGGCAGTTCGCCGTTGGTGATGCGGTCCTGGCACATCGTGCACTTGGACGACTTTCCCTTCCCCGTCAGGACGTCCGTCTCCGTGCGCGGGATGTGGAAGGGGCAGAACTGGGTGCAGTAGCCACAGCCGTTACACAGGTCCCGCTCAAAGGAGACGAACCCCATGGGATGGTGCTTGAGGGCCCCGGTGGGGCAGACCTTCACACAGGCTGCCTCCGTGCAGTGCAGGCACCCCCAGTTCAGGAAGAGCCACTTGACCTGGCCCCCCTCCTCCACCTCACGGAAGCGGATGCGGGTATAGGTCGCCGGCGTGAGGTCCGCCGGGTTCTCGTAACTGCCGCGGTTGGACGTGGTGATCCCCGGCAGGTCGTTCCACTGCTTGCAGGCCACCTGGCAGCCGCGGCAGGCCGTGCACTTGGACGCGTCGTAAAGCATGGCCACCTTGCTCATATCACACCGCCTTTCTGATGTCCACGAGGAAGGCCTTGTACTCAGGGATCATGGTGTTGGCATCCCCGACGTGGGGGGTCAGTTCGTTGGCACTGGGCCCGGTCGCCAGGCCCTTCCAGCCGTAGTGCCAGACCATCCCCACCACGTGGATGGTTTCCCCGCCCACCACCATGGGCTTGATCCGGTTGGTCACCAAGGCCACGCATTGGATCTCCCCGCGGGCGCTGCGGACCACCACCCGTTCGCCGTTCTTGATCCCCTTCTCGTTGGCCAGTTCAGTGGAGATCTCCACGAACATCTCCGGCTGGAGTTCCGCGAGCCAGGGCAGCCAGCGGGACATGGCCCCGGCCTGCCAGTGCTCCACCACTCGGTAGGTCGTGGCCACGTAGGGGAACCGCTCCCGGTCGCCCACCAGGTCCCCGATGGGCTTGTCCGCGTCCACGTTCCAGATCTTCGCCACCGGGTTGAACTGGACGCTGGAGAGGAGGTTCTTCACTGGGCTCTCCAGCGGCTCGTAGTGCTCGGGGAAGGGCCCCTCGTTCAGGGGGCTGAAGAGCCGTCCCTTCAGGAAGGGGGCCATGATGAAGGCGTCGTCGCCGCCGGGCTCGGTCGGGTCCTTGGTGGGGCTGAAGTCCGGCACATCGTTGCCCACCCACTTCTTCTGCTCCGGATCCCACCGGATGAGGACCCGGTCCGGGTTCCAGGGCTTGCCGCTGGCATCGGCCGAGCAGCGATTGTAGAGGATATGGCGGTTGGCCGGCCACACCCAGCCCCAATAGGGGTAGATGCCCAGGCCACCGGGGTCCTTGGTCCCCCGCCGCTTGCACGAGGGCATGAAGTGCCCTGTGCCGTCGTCCCGGTCGTAGAAGTAGCCGCAGTAGATCCAGGCGCCGCTGGCCGTGGCCCCATCGTCCCGCAGTTTGGCAAAGGTGTCCAAGAGGTCCCCTTTCCGGCCGATGACGTTCCCCTTGTCGTCCAGGACGTCTTGGGTCCAGTAGCCGTTGATCTCCCGCGCCACCCGCTCCACGTCGGGAGGATCGCCGTAGTCCCAGTTCAGGTCCAAGATGGGCCGGTCCTTGGGGTCGGTGCTCCCCTGGTAGAGTTCCCGCACCGCCCGGTAGATGCGGTCCAGGATCCAGATGTCCTCCTTGGCCTCGCCGGGGGGTTCTGCCACCTTGGGCCGCCACTGGATGAGGCGCCCGCTGGTGACAATGGAACCAGCCTTCTCCATGGCGTCGGCCGCTGGCAGGACGAAGACCTCCGTCTTGACGTCCTTCGGGTTCACCCCAGGTGCCTGCCAGAAGGAGCAGGTCTCCGTGTCAAAGAGTTCCTGGACCACCATCCAGTCCAACTTGGCCAGGGCGGCCCGCTCCATGCGGACGTTGGGGCCGGAGACGGCAGGGTTCTGGCCCATGATCCACAGGCCCTTGATCTTCCCCTCGTATATGGCGTGGAAGAGGGAGATCCAAGAGAAGTCCCCGCTCGGCAGTTTCGGCAGGTAGTCGTAGCAGAAGTCGTTCTCCGGCTTGGCCGCATCACCCCACCAGGCCTTGAGGAGGCTCACCATGAACTTGGGCGTGTTCTGCCAGTAGGACTTCCCGGCCGCCTTCACGCGCGCCTCCAGGTAGGCCTTGAGCGTAGGATGGTCCTTGGCCGTCGGCGTGGGCAGGTACCCCGTCAGGGTGTGGAACAAGAGCCCCATGTCGGTGGAACCCTGGACGTTGGACTCGCCCCGCAGGGCGTTCACGCCGCCGCCAGCCACCCCGATGTTGCCCAGGAGCAACTGCAGGATGGCCATGGCCCGCACGTTCTGCGAGCCGACGGTGTGCTGGGTCTGGCCCATGGCGTAGAGGATGGTCCCCGCCTTGCCCGGCTTGCCCGTCTCGGCGAAGGTCTGGGCCACCTTCAGGAAGAGGTCCTGTGGGCAGCCGGTGACCTTGGAGACCATCTCCGGCGTGTAGCGGGCGTAGTGCCGCTTGAGGTGCTGGAAGACGCAGTTGGGGTCCTGCAGGGTCGGGTCCCGCAGCGGCTCCCCGTTCGCGTCCGTCTGGTACTTCCAGGTGGCGCGGTCGTAGGTCCGCTTCTCCGCGTTGTAGCCCGAGAACAGGCCGTCCAGTTCAGCCGGCCCCTGGAAGTTCGGGTCCAGGAGGAAGGACGCATCGGTGAAGTGGAGCACGTACTCTTTGTGGTAGAGTTCGTTCTCCAGGATGTAGTGGATCATGCCGCCCAGGAAGAGGATGTCCGTGCCCGGGCGGATGGGGGCGTAGAGAGTGGCCTTGGCGGCCGAGCGGTTGAACCGCGGGTCCACCACGATGAGGGGCGCGTTGTTCTCTTCCACGGCCTTCAGGATCCAGTAGAACGAGGCCGGGTGGTTCTCCGCCGGGTTGCCCCCGATGATGAAGATGCAGTCGGAGTTCTTGAGGTCAATCCAGTGGTTGGTCATTGCTCCGCGACCATACGTGGCGCCGAGACCGGCGACCGTCGCGGAGTGTCATATACGCGCCTGGTGTTCTACGTACACCAGGCCCAACGCCCTCGTCAGTTTGCTGGCCAGGTAGCAGTCCTCGTCGTTGTTGGCCGCCCCGCCCAGGAAGGCGATGGCCTCCGTGCGGTTCACCGTGACCCCGTTCTGGTCCTTGACCTGGAAGGTCGCGTCGCGGGTGGCCTGGATGCGCTTGGCGATCTCCCGGATGGCCCAGTCCCACGATTTTTCCTCCCAGTGGTCGCTTCCCGGGGCCCGGTAGAGGGGCCGCTTCAGGCGAAGGGGGCTTTTGGAAAGTTGCGGCACGGAGACCGACTTGGGGTCCAGCCCGCCCCGGTTGACGATGTGGTCCGGGTCGCCCTCGCAGTTGCTGATGTGCCCCTCCAGGTCGTTGGCGATGAGGAGCCCGCACCCCACAGAGCAGTAGGGGCAGATGCTGTGCTTCTCGCCGATGGCCTTGTGCAGCGGAAACCGGGGCACATCGGCCAACGCGAACCCGGCCGGCAGGAGCAGGCCGCCGGCCGCCGCACCGGTCAGTTTGAGGAACTGACGCCTTGTGACCTTCATGGTATCCATGTTCCCTCCTACCGTAGCCATGTCCCGCATCTTTGCCATGATAGCGGCGGAGGCATCCCGCCTTGCCGCACCCTGTCCTTCCTCCCGCTCTCTCCGCCAGCGGACGCGCCGAACGTGAAGGCCAACACATCCTTGTATATTTTCGCACAAAGTCGGCCCGTTGTGAATACGGCAAACACCCTAGTTTGCCACCGGAAAGGCCCTAATTTGTGGCGAAAGGGGCAACCCCGGGGGGAACGTCACAATGCTGAGGAAACCGTCACCAGCCAGGCACAGGGGGATAGACCAGGGTGGCTGGTTCCCGCAGGTGCAGCCAGTACCCGTGCAGGGGCTGGAGGGCCCGCAGGGTGTTGACCTGGGGCGGCAGGAAGCGGTAGTAGGAAAGGCCCTGCCCCTCATACCCCAGGATCACATCCCACCGCGCCCCCAGGTTGGCCAGGGCAGCCTCGGGCTCCGAGGGGCCTTCTCCGAGGTAGGGGACGAGGTTCCACCCAGCGCACAGGGAGAAGGGGCTATCCGCCGGGACTGGACGGCCGCTCACCCGCAGCGTGACCGGCTCCGAGGCCTGCACCCAGTAGCCGTGCCAGGCGTCCAGCGAGCGCAGCGTGTTCAGCGCTGGCGGCAGGTCGGGGTAGTAGGTCCGCGCTCCCTCCCCGCAGCCGTAGGTGAGGACGAGGCGCACCCGGCCCAAGAGCCCGCCCAGCACCGCCTCCGGCCGCGGGTCGTCCGGCTGCACGGGGAGCGCGATCAGGTTCCAGCCCCGGTCCAGGGCCAGGTCCACAGTGCGGCGGCTCTGGGCCTCCAGGTCCACCTGCCGCCAGGTGGCCCCAGGCTCCCAGCGGGGCGCGTCCGGCCCCCGTGCCCTGGCCGGCAGGCCCTGCACCCGGAAGCGCAGGAAGTCGCCTGGGGCCGCCCCTTCGTCCTGGGGCGTGGCCGGGTCGTCGCCGTAGACAAGGAGGGGTCCATACTCCCCGGGCGCACTCGCCACAGCGCAGCCGCACCGCACCCCCTGCGGGTCAAAGGCCTCCACCACGGTCCCCGGGGACAGAGGGCTCCCGTCCAGCGTGGAAGCATGACTCCAAAAGATAGCCCACCGCCCCGTCCCCACGAGGCCGGCGCAGGCCGAGGGCGGGACCGGCGTGGGCGAGGGCGTGGCCGTGGAGGGCGCGATGGGGGTGGGCGAACGGGTGGGCGTGGCAGAGGGCAGGGGGCGCGGCGTGGGAGTGAAGGTCGCCGTGGGCAGGGGCGGGCGCGTGGGGGTCGGCGTGGGGAGGCCGGCGAGTTCCCGCGCCCGGCGCACCGCGGCCGGCACGTCCAGGCGGCCGTAGCCCAGGTAGTCGTTGCGCCCAGCGGGGTACGGGATGCCGCCCACCTTGGCGCAGGTCTCCAGGAGGACCTGCTCCACCTGCCCCACCGAGAGGTTCGGGGCCACGGACCAGACGAGGGCCGCCGCCCCGCTCACGTGGGGCGCGGCCATGGAGGTCCCGTACTTCCACCCGTAACCCGACGCCGGCAGGGTGCTGTAGACCCCCTGGAGGGCCGTGCCGCCCGGGGCGGCCAGGTCCACCCCCACCCCGTAGTTGGAGTACCCCGCCCGCTGGTCCGAGGCATCCGTGGCCGCCACCGCCAGCACCTCGGGATAGGCCGCCGGGTACAAGAGGGGACCGCTGTCGTTGCCTGCCGAGGCCACCACCAGGATGCCCGCCGTGCGGACTGCCTGGACTGCGGCCCGCAGGTTGGGGTCGTCGGCCCTGCCGCCCAGGCTCATGTTGACGATCCGTGCCCCGTGGTCCCGCGCGTAGTAGAGGGCTTGGACGATGGCGAAGTAGGTCCCCGCGCCGCTCGCGTTCAGGACCTTGAGGGGCATGAGGCGCGCCCCACCCGCGACCCCAGCCACGCCCACGCCGTTGTTCGTCACCGCCGCGGCGATCCCCGCCACGTGGGTCCCGTGCCCGAAGTCGTCGGCCGGCTCCGCGTCGTCCCCCACAAAGTCGTACCCCGGCACGAGGGCGGGGGCCAGGTCCGGGTGCTGGAGCGCGATGCCGCTATCCAGGACCGCGATGACCAGGCCCGGGTTGGCCAGGACCTCCCCCCAGACCTCCGGCATGCCGACGCGCACCAGGTTCCACTGGCGGGGCCAGAAGGGGTCGTTGGGGTCGGCGGTGGCGAAGGCCAGGTAGTTGGGCCCCACGTACTCCACAAGGGGGTTGGCGAGGAGGCGCTGGATGGCCTCCGCTTCCTTCCCTGGCGCCACCCCCAGGCGCAGGAGGCCTGCCTCTGGCAGGGAGGCCAGGTACACGAGCCCTGCATCCTGGGCCGCGGCCACCAGGGCGGTCTCCGCCACGCCAGCGCGGTAGCGCACGAGGATTTCCCCCGGTGCGAACCACCCCTCGGGGGGCAGGGCCACCGGCCCGGGGGTCGCCGTGGGAGTGGGCTTCAGCGAGACTTGCTCCCACACTTCCCCCAGGGCCAGCGCCGTCAGGATGAGGAGGGCCAGGAGCAGCGCTGCCCCGGCCAGCCAGAGGTGCCAGGCCGGCCTTCCACCACCGCGCCAGTCCACTACCCTGCTCCTCCTCGCCGGCTGCCGCCGAAGCGCCCCAGGAGCGGTTCCGGCTCGGGATGGCCGGGGCCGTGGCAATCGGAGCCGAAGGTCACGAAGAGGCCCAGCCGCTCCGCCAGGGCCGCCACGTACTGGTTCGCCCGGTCCACCTCCTCCCGCCCTCCATCCCGGTAGAAGTAAAGTTCCAGGCCGTCCAGGCCCCACCCCCGCAGCCGGTCCACCCAGGCCTCCAAAGTCAAGGCCCCTTCGGCACACGCGCCCTCCTGGCGCCAGGGCAGGGTCACCCCGCGCACGCAGCCCGGATGGGCCAAGACGGCCCGCCCCCCGCAGGCATGGATGGCCCCGATGGCCTCACGGGGGGAAAGGCGCGGGTAGTCCACGTGGAGGGGCTTGCCCGGGCCGAAGAAGGCCTCCTTCACCGCCGCCACCGTGGCAGAGCGGGGCTCCACATACCCCGCATGGACGAGGAAGCGGCACAGGTCGGGCAGCATGAGGCTCACTTCCTCCAGGAGGGCTGGCACTTCCCCCGAGGCCACTGGCCGCCCCAGTTTGTCCGCAAGGAGCGCCTGGAGGGAAAGGGGCTGCGTCCCGGCCTGCCACCTCAGGCCCATCCCCGCCTCGTGGAGGGCTGCCGCCTCCCCCGTGGCGATGGCCTCCTCCACCCGCGCCAGGAGGCGCTCCATCCGCTCCACCCGCTGCCGGGCGATCCAGCGGCAGAGGGTATCCATCCGCTCCAGCCCCAGGGGTGCGAAGTCCAGGTCGTACCCCAGGATCTCGCCGGACACCCCAGCCTCCGTGTCCACCACGTCCAGTTCCACGGCTGGGATGACCGTGATCCCGAGGCACGCGCCAGCCTCCAACGCTTCCGGCACGCCCGAGACCCGGTCGTGGTCGGTGATGGCGATGACGCGCAGGCCGCGGCGGTGTGCCTCCTCCACCACCCGCCTGGGGCTCCACGCGCCGTCGGACGCTGTGGTGTGGAGGTGGCAATCCACCTCCGGCCGCTCGTAAGTCGGCGCGCGGCCGGCCATCAGGTCCTCAATGGGCGCTCGCGCCGGCACGGACACGTCCCCGCCTCCTCGCATCCCCTCGGGGAAACACCCTGCAAGAACCAGGCCCGAATAGACGCGGGGGCGCATCCCAGGATGGATGCCCCCCCGCCATGGCCAGTGCAGACCCCGGGCCGCCTTCCCCCTCGGCCCCAGGGGCTACCCCTCAAAGAAGGGCTTCTGCTCCGCGTCCCACCAGGTCTGGTTGGCCGTCAGATACTCCAGCGATTTCTGGATCCAGGTGTAGTGGCGGTTCTCCTCCTTCGCCAGGATGCCGTAGGCCTCGCGCGCCTTGGGGTCCTTGGCGGCGTCGGCATGGCGCTTGTACATCTCGTGCCCGCGCCGCTCAAACTCCAGCGCCAGTTCCAGCGCGGCCACGTCGGTGGCCACCGGGTCCACCACGCCCCCCACCTCCTTGACCGGCGGGAAGAGCATCTCCATCCCCTCCGCCGCCTCGGGGAAGGGATTGGGACCGGCGATGTCAAACTCCACCGGCGTGGCGATGGCCTCCTCATAGGTCAGCCAGCCACGGCCGGCCTTCAGGGCCTCCATCTCGGCCAGGATGATGTGCATGTGCTCCGTCTCGTCCTTCGCCAGGCCCTGGAAGAACTCCCGGGCGCGCCGATCGCGGGCGTGCTCCACGGCCGCGGTGTAGAAGCGGTAGCCGTGCCACTCGGTGACCGCGGCCCGCTTGAGGGCCTGGAAGGCCTCTTCTGTCGCTTGTCCTGCCATGATTATCCTCCTTGTTCAGACAACGTTTGGCTTTCACTCAGACCAGGTCTCGCGCATCCCAAAGGCAGCCCCCTCACGCCTCCACCGTGTGGGGGGCCAACGCCCCCTTCGCGCGGGCATCCTCCCACAGGGCCAGGGCGAAGAGGTACGAGGAGAGGCGGTTCAGGTAGGGGAGCACCTGGGGGTTCCCGGGCCACCCCTCGTGGACCAAGCGGGCGACGGCCCGCTCCGCCCGCCGCGTGACGCAGCGGGCCTGGTGCAGGAAGGCCCCGGGCACCGACTCGCCCGCCAGGACGAACCCCTGCAGAGGGGGAACTTCCGCCTCCAGGGCCTGGATCTGCTCCTCCAACCAGCGCACGCGGTCGGCCTGCAAGAGGGCCGGGCTTTCGGCGGCCTTGTGGGCCGGGCGGGCCAGGTCGCCCATGGCCAGGATGAGGTCCTGCTGCACCTGCCTCAGGCCGGCCACGGTGCGGGGATGGCACCCGCTGGCCCGCGCCAGGCCGATGGCGGCGGAAGCCTCGTCCACCGTGCCGTAGGCCTCGGGCTGCAGCGCGTGCTTGGGCACCCGCTCCCCACCCCAGAGGAAGGTATAGCCGTCGTCCCCCTTGCCGGTGAACAACCTCTGTCGCGCGCGTCCGGACATCCCTTCGCCTCCTGAGAGGATTCTACCACAAGAGAAGTGTTATGACAAAGGCCACGAGGGCCCCCAGCACCCGCGAAAGGCAGGGCCCCGATCCCGACCGGGGCCCTGCCTGCAAGAGGGAGCCTATCGGCCTTTCGCCCTGATGCCGGAGCCTCAGGGCACCCAGTAGCGCACCACCAGTTTGGGGCGCTCGTTCACGTTCTCGTGCTCCGAGGCGCGGAAGCCGTACTCCACCTGCGCCTCATCGTCGCCGGGGATCCCCTTGAGGATGAGGCCGTAGTTGGTGGACGGGTTGGCCACCCACCCCTGGACCATGTCCCGCACGTTCCACTTGAACCAATCCAAGATCCTATCCACCAGGGTGCGGTCGCCCAGTTGGTCCAGGTAGTCAAAGCCCGAGGCGCGGGCCCCCGGCGCGGTCCAGGCCACCCCCGTATCCGCCAGGAGCCAGGTGGCGTTGAGTTCCGACCAGGGCCGCGCCATCGGGTAGGCGTTGAGGTGCATGCTGCCCATGTTGGTGCGGTCGGTGCTGAAGAGCTGCAGGTCCGCCGAGACCACCCGGGCGTTGGTCGGGATGGAACTCAGGTCAAAGCGGATGAGGATGGACGCGTGGTCGTACGACCGGGCCACCAGCCGGGCGTTGCTCCCGAAGGGGATGTTGGGGTACCACTCGTGGATGTAGGTGTCCTGGACGCCTGTGTAGCCATCCTTCCCCTGCTGGAAGGTCCGGCGGATGATCTCGCGAGTGACCGTGGGCGAAGGCGTCAGGGTCGGCGTGGGGGTGGCCGGCGGCGGCAAGGGCTGTCCCTTGAGGACGAGGGGCAGGCACACCCGGCCGGGACTTCCCGGCGTGCCCGTCGGCGTGGGCGTCCGCGTGGGCGTGGGCGTCTCCCATGGCTCCAGGGGGCACGCCACCTGAAGCGAGTAAGGGCCAGAGCAGCCCGTGA